>NZ_RAWD01000341.1:0-9655 GCF_003612065.1 Corallococcus sp. CA047B | reverse complement strand
GTGGGGGAGCTCATGGGCGGGGTTCCTTCCTGGCTTTCAGCGTGCGCGGCGCAGTGGGTGGACGGCGGTGGCGACGCGGGAACCGTACTCCTCATCCGCGGCACGGAAGTAGGAGATGGCGCGGGTGATGATGTCTTCACGACTCACCTGCGCGAGGCTGCCGGAGAGGTTCTCCACCCGACGCTGCTTCTGGGGCTCCGTCATCAGCCGGTAGAGGGCCCCGGCCTGCACGAAGTCGGTGTCCTCCGCGTGCTTGCCATGGGTGGACTTCCGGGCCACCCGCCTGACAACGCTGGCGCGGAGGGTGATGGCGGCGGGCAGCGTCACGTGCTGCCCGACTCGCGGTGTCCCGGGAGAACCGTCAGGGCAGTGGGTGGCGCGGCCCTTCGCGTCGCCGGGACGAAGCGCGCGCGGGACGCGCAGCGCTTCGTCGCGAAGCAGGTCGCCACAAGTTCAGACACGAATGCAGGCGCTGGCGGCGCGCGGTTCCCGGGACCACGGTGACTCCACGTTAAGTATACATTGCGGAGAGTGCGTGGTTGGCGCGAGCATGCGGTCCGCTGCTCGCCCCCTGGCGGGCGGTCATCACCGTCAAGGAGTGTTCAGCACATGCGAATCCCCCGGACTTCCGGCCGTAGGACGCTGCTCGGAACGCTGCTGTGTACCCTTTCCCTCGTGGCCTGCGGTCCGGCCCCTGAGACTGAGCCCACCGCCGACACTCCCATGGGCACGGAGAAGCAGCCCGTCGTCTATGGAACCGACAACCGCACGGACGTGTACGCGCACGCGAACGCCACGCTGCGCGCCCGCGCTCAGCAGTCCACCGTCGCGCTGATGAACCCGTCGGACTTCAACGCGACCAACCCCAACAACGTCACCTTCAACGCGTCCACGCTGCGCTCCGCGTACAACCTCTGCACCTCCGAGCGCTTCCTGGACGACCTGACCCCGGCCTTCTGCTCCGGCACGCTCATCGACGACGACCTGGTGCTCACGGCGGGCCACTGCATCACCAGCGCGTCGGCCTGCAGCAGCACGCGCTTCGTCTTCAACTTCTACCGCACCGCCGCCGGCACGATGCAGACGGTGACGACCGCGGACATCTTCTCCTGCCAGGCGATCGTCGCGCGCCAGCAGGCCACGGTGGGCGGGCGCAACCTGGACTTCGCCATCGTCCGGTTGGATCGGCCGGCCACCCCGCGCTTCACGCCCGCCCCCATTCGCGCGGGCAACGCCGCGCTGGCCGTGGCCACCAACGTGACGGTCATCGGCTCGGGCAGCGGCATTCCCTTCAAGATCGACTCGGGCGGCGCGGTGCGTGACGCGCGCTCGGGCACGCTGGACTACTTCGTGGCCACCACGGACACGTTCGGCGGCAACTCGGGCTCGGGCGTGTACGAGAACAGCGGCTACACGGTGGCCGGCATCCTGGTGCGCGGCGAGACCGACTACAAGACCAACGGGAGCTGCAGCGTCGTCAACACCTGCACGGAGACGGGCTGCCGCGGCGAGGACATCACCTACGTGCGGCCGGCCATCGACGACTACTGCGCGGTGGCGACCAGCACGCGCCTGTGCGCGGGCTACCCGCCGCCCCCGACGCCGGTGACGTTCACCTTCACCGCCACCAACACCAACAGCGCCAACCAGAACACCGTCAACCGCAACGTCACCCTGGCCGCCGGGCAGACCCTCAAGTTCGGCACCTGCACGGTGCCGGGCTCCTCCGGCACGGGTGACACGTACCTGCGCCTGTACAACGGCACCACCCAGGCGGCCTCGAACGACGACGCCTGCGGCACGCTGTCCTACGCGAGCTTCACGGCCACCACGGCGGGCACCTACCAGATCCGCGCCGGCTGCTACTCCAACGGGAGCTGCAGCGGCACGGTGTCGTACACCATCCAGTAGCCCAGAAGGACCTGCGCGGGCGGTGGCGTCCGTCACCGTCCGCGCCGGGCTCGAGTCCCTTGAGGGATGGCCGCGAAGGGCCGGATCTCCAGCTCGGCCTCTTCTCCTCCCTACCCGGCCGCCCGGTGCCGTTCGCGCTCCGCCAGGTACAGCGCCCGCTCCTCCGCGAAGGCCTTCGCGACGCCGGGCCGCTTCAGCAGGCGCGCGAAGTAGGCGCTGAGCGCGGGCCACTTCTTCAGTTCGATGGGCGTCGCCACGCACCAGCCCAGCACCGTGACGAGGTACGCGTCCGCGACGCTGAAGCGCTCCAGGAGGAACTCACGTCCGGTGAGGTACTTCTCCAGGTAGGCGAGCCGGGCCGCTCCCTTCTCCAAAGCGTAGGCCCTCGCGCCTTCGGACGCGGTCGCGTCCAGCAGCGGGGCGAAGAGCCCCTTGTGCAGTTCGGTCCCGATGAAGGACAGCCACTGCTGAAGCCGCACGCGGCCCCGGCTGTCGCTCGGCGCGAGCTCCGCGTGGGGAAGGGCCCCGGCCATGTATTGCAGGATGGCGGCGTTCTCCGTGAGCACGTCTCCATCGTCGGTGCGCAGCGCGGGAACCAGCCCGAGCGGGTTCACTTCCCGGTAGTCGCTTCCGTCTTGCGTGCGCTTCGTCTTCGCGTCGACCTCGATGTAGGTCGCCTCCGTGCCAGCCTCGTAGAGGCAGATGCGCGTCGCGACCGAACAGGCCAGGGGAGAGAAGTAGAGCTGCATGGGATGTCCTCCAGGACGTGGAGCGGATTGCCTTCGCGGCAACGCAGGACACTCTGCTCATCCCGGGCGGATGCGTCCAACGCATCGTTGGCATAGGCTCGATGCATGGAAGACATTGCCCCTCCACCGGCCACCCGCCTGGACGTGCGCGACCTGCGCGTCGTCGTGGCCCTGGCCTCCGCTGGGACCACGGCGCGGGCCGCGGCCCTCCTGCACCTCACGCAGCCGGCGGTGAGCCGCGCACTGCTCGCGGCGGAGGAGCGGCTGGGAGCGCGCCTCTTCGACCGGACGCCGCGGGGACTTCTGCCCACGCCCGCGGGGCAGGAACTCGTCACCGGCGCGACGCGGCTGCTGGTGGCGCTGGGCGACCTGGAGCACCGCGTGCGAGCGCCGGTGACGCCGTCCGTGCGCCTCCGCCTCGTCTGCGAATGCTACACGGCCTATCACTGGCTGCCGTCCGCGCTGGTGGCGCTGCGCAAGAGCCTGCCAGGCATCCACCTGTCCCTGTCGGTGGAGCACACCCAGACCCCGGTCCCGGCCCTGGTGGCGGGGGAGCTGGACGTGGCGCTCCTCACGACCGCGCAGGTCCCGCGCACGGGCCTGGAGACGCGGGCGCTCTTCTCGGACGAGATTGTCTTCGTGGTGGCCGCGTCGCACCCGCTGGCCTCCCGCAAGACGCTCACCCGGGAGGACCTGCGCACCCACACGCTCCTGACCTCGCCGACCCCACCCGCGGAGTCGCAATGGTTCATGGCGCGGGCGTTCGGCCGCGAGCGCCCCCGCCTCCGGGTGGAGCGGCTGCCGCTCACCGAGGCCATCCTCGACGTGACCCGCGCGGGCATGGGCATCGCCGTGCTCTCCGAGTGGATCGCAACCCCGCATCTGGCCAAGGGCGACCTCGTCGTGAAGCGGCTGGCATCAGGGCCCCTGCGAAGGCCCTGGCGGATGGCCTGGAGGCGGGAGGTCGGCGACGCCGCGGTCCGCCTCCTCTCCGCGCTGGAGGCCACGGTGCCCCGGGGGCTCGCGGTGGGCTGAGGGCGGGCGGACCTCTTCAGTGCAGTGCCTTCGCCGAGGTGACGATGCCGTCCGCATCCGCGTAGAGGTAGTGGCCCGGGGTGAAGGTGACGCCGGCGAAGCGCACCTCCACGTCGCGCTGGCCCTCGTTGCGCTTGCCGCTCTTGAGCGGATGGGTGCCCAGCGCCTTCACGCCGACGGCGGTGCGGCCCACCTCCTCCGCGTCGCGGATGCAGCCATTCACCACCACGCCCGCCCAGCCGTTCTTCTGCGCCAACGCCGCGAGTTGATCCCCCACCAGCGCGCAGCGGCGGCTGCCTCCGCCATCCACCACCAGCACGCGGCCCTGGCCGGGTTCCTCCAACGCCTTGCGGACCAGGGAGTTGTCTTCAGGCGCCCGCACGGTGCTGATGGGGCCCTGGAAGTCGCGGCGGCCGCCGTAGTCCAGGAAGCCCGGCTCGGCGACCTGGAAGTGCGCGGTGCCGGCGTGGGCGTCACAGAGGTCGGCGGTCTTGGGGGCGGTGGGGTCGCTCATGAACCGGCAGCCTGCGCGGCGCCCGTTGGGCGATGCAACCCCGGAAGCGCCGCGAGTCAGGTACACGCCACGCGAGGGGCCGACTGTCATTGCCCGTCTGGGTCCCCTGGCTTGATACTGAAATGTCCAGATGCGCTGCTCGCGGGGGAGCTCGCCCCCCCCAGTAGTCGCTTGGAATCGACCGCCGCGCGCCGTCCGGGTGGACGGCGCGCGGCGGGTGAAGCGGTGTTGGAGGCACCGCCTCAGTTTTCGCGCGCGAAGTTCTGGCTGTTGTTGCTGTAGGTGTTGCCGCTCTCGCTGAAGGTGGCCGCCTTGAAGACGAAGACGCCGTAGGCGGGGCTCTGCGAGATGACGGAATCGGTGAGCTGGAGCCGGCCCTGGTTCGAACCGTTTCCGCCGCCCACGGAGATGTTGGCGACGATGTCTCCGGCGTTGGTGAAGTAGTCGCAGCAGAAGTCATCCGAGCCGCCGTACGTCACGTCCGCGAAGGCGATGACGTTGTTCCCGCTGGAGGAGCGGATGGAGATGCCCTTCCAGTAGCCGGACGTCTCGGTCCTGCCCGTGAACACGATGCGGTCCGCCGCCGTGCCCCGCGCCACCAGCGAACCGTCCTGTTCGATGCGCAGGCCCGAGGACGCCTCGAACTGGAGCCGGACGCCCGGCTCGATGGTGAGCGCGCCGGTGTACGAAACCGTCGTGTCCGGGATGCCGGTGGCGATGCCGTAGGGCACGTCCAGCTTGCGCAGCGTCTGGGTCGCGCCGGAGTCCGCCGTCGGGGCCGCCAGGACGTGGACGGTGTTGTCGCCGTTGGCGGCAGGGCTCGTCGCGCTGTTGCCGGAGTAGATGCTCGCGCTGTCCAGCGCGCCCACCAGGGACATGGTCAGGCTGACAGGGGCGCCCAGGTTGCCCCGGAAGACGTTCTGCGCGAAGCCCGGCAGGCGGGCCTTGTTGAAGGCGAAGAGGCCCACCGTGCCGCTCTTCTCAATCGTCGTGTGCGTGATGCGCACCGTACTGGCGGCGTCCCGCAGGTTGGAGCCCAGCAGCACGGCGGCGCGGGCGTCCATGCCGCCGCCAGCGCCGTAGAAGAAGTCGCAGCAGAAGGCCGCTTCGCTGCCCGCGTAGGAGACGGTCACGTACTCCAGCACGTTGGCGGGGTTGTTGGACTTGAACGCGAGCCCCTTCCAGAAGCCGGGCGTCTGCGTCGTCCCCGTGAAGGTGATGGGCTTCGCCTCCGTGCCCACCGCGTTGAGGGAGCCCGTCTCCGTGATGAGCAGGCCCGCGTCGGGCCCGAAGCGGACCACCGTCCCGGGGGCGATGGTGAGCGCGCCGCTCACCTCGATGACGCCCTTCACCGAATAGGCGCAGTTGTCTTCCCCCGCCGACCAGGTCGTCGCCGCGGTCTGCTTCTCGGTGATGTCCCGGACGCAGGTGTCGCCGGGAGTGCCGTCGCCGTCGCCGGGGTCGTCCTCTCCACCACAGGCGGCCAGCACGGATGCGGCCAGCACGGGAAGGAGCCGCGAGAAACGGAGGAGCTGCTGCGCCATGGGGATACCCCGGAGGAGGTCGAGCGGGAAATGCCGCCTTCGGGGGTGATTACGCCGGCCCCCGCGCATATTCCGGCGCGCCCTGGGAAACAGCGGCGCTCAGGGCCCCACCCACCCGGTAGAGTCGCGCCTCCCCGGGGTACGCCCCTCTTCTGGAAGCGACGATGACCGACCGAAACGCGGGCGACCGGAGGCTGGAGGTGCTGTTCCAGAACAACCGCCAGTGGGCCGCCTCGATGGTGGAGAAGGACGCCGACTTCTTCACGAAGATGGCCAGCTCCCAAGCGCCGGAGTACCTGTGGATTGGCTGCTCCGACAGCCGCGTGCCCGCCAACCAGGTCGTCAACCTGATGCCGGGCGACCTGTTCGTCCACCGCAACATCGCCAACGTGGTGGTGCACACCGACCTCAACTCGCTGTCGGTGCTGCAGTTCGCCATCGACCTGCTGGGCATCCGGCACATCATCGTCTGCGGCCACTACGGGTGCTCGGGCGTGCAGGCCGCCCTGGAGCGCCGCCGGGTGGGGCTGGCGGACAACTGGCTGCGCCACGTGCAGGACGTGCACCAGAAGCACGAGCGGTTCCTGGGCGAAGGGCTTTCGCCGAAGCTGCGGCAGGACCGGCTCTGCGAGCTGAACGTGCTGGAGCAGGTGCAGAACGTCTGTCAGACCACCATCGTGCAGGACGCGTGGCTGCGCGGGCAGGACCTCACGGTGCACGGGTGGATCTACGGCGTGGAGGACGGCCTGCTGTCCGACCTGGGCCTCACGCTCAGCGGCGTGGAGGACCTGGCGGCGAAGCTGCCCTCAAGCCTCGCGCGCTACACCTGAAGTCACGGACGGATGGCGACCTTGAGCACGCCGTCCTTCCGCTGGCTGAAGAGTTCGTAGGCGTCGCGGATGTCCTTGAGCGCGAAGCGGTGCGTGAGCAGCGGCGTGAGGTCCACGCGCTTCGCGCGCACCACCTCCATGAGCCGCCGCATGCGCTCCTTGCCGCCCGGGCAGAGCGTGGTGACGATGCGGTGGTCGCCCAGGCCGGCGGCGAACGCGTCGTAGGGCAGCTGCAGCTTGCCGGAGTACACGCCCAGGCTGGAGAGCGTGCCGCCGGGGTGCAGCGTGCGCAGCGCGCTCTCGAAGGTCTGCTGCGTTCCCAGCGCCTCGATGGCCACGTCCACGCCGCCGCCGGTGAGGCGCTTCACCTCCGCCACCACGTCCTGGTTTCGGAAGTCGATGGCCACGTCCACGCCCAGCTTGCGCGCCATGGCGAGCCGCGTCTCGTCCCCATCCACGCCGATGACGAGCGACGCGCCCATGAGCCGCGCGCCCACGGAAGCGCACAGGCCGATGGGCCCCTGCGCGAAGACCACCACCGCGTCTCCGATGCGCACGCCGCCGGACTCCGCGCCGCTGAAGCCGGTGGACGCGATGTCCGCCAGCAGCAGCACCTGTTCGTCCTTCAGCTCATCCGGGATGGGCGCCAGGTTGGCCTGCGCGAAGGGCACGCGCACGTACTCCGCCTGCACGCCGTTCATCGTGTTGCCCAGGCGCCAGCCGCCCGCGGCCTCGATGCCGGAACCATGGCCGCACTGGGCCGGGTGGCCGCCCAGGCAGCCCCGGCACTGGCCACACGGCGTGATGGCGCCCACCAGCACGCGGTCGCCCACCTGGTAGCCGGTGACGCCCTCGCCCAATTCGTCGATGACGCCCACCATCTCATGGCCCACCGTCAGGCCCGGCTTCACCGGGTACTCGCCCTTGACGATGTGCACGTCGGTGCCGCAGATGGTCGTGAGCGTCACCCGGACCACGGCCTCGCCCGCGCGGGCCTTCGGACGTTCGACGTCCTCCACGCCCACCTGGTTGACGCCTCGAAACACGGTTGCTCGCATCGGGTTGCCTCCTGACGCGTGCGCGCCGGATGGATCCCCACCACGGCTCATGTGGCGTCGGGCCCCCGGGGGATGCGAAGGCCGGCCACGTGGGTCCTCACGCGCGCGGCATGCGCACCGTCATCGCGGGCCGGTCGCTGCGCGCCATCACCTGCTGGGCCACCGAGCCCAGGATGACCCGGCTCACGCCACCCCGGCCGTGCGTTCCCAGGCAGAGCAGGTCCACGCAGTACCGCTCCGCGGCCTGGGTGATGACCCCCGCCACGTCGTCGCCGGTCAGCACCGACAGCTCCACCCGATGGTCCCCGTCGTGCTCCGAGCGGGGCACGCGCAGCTCCAACTGGCGCCGGGCCTCCTGGAGTTGTTCGGGCGTGGCCCGGGCGGGTTGGACGTGCAGCAGGTGCACCGTGCCCCCGGGAGGCGTCAGCGCGAAGGCATACGCGATGGCGCGGTCCCCGGCCGCCAGGAAGTCCGTGGTCGCCAGCACCGTGCGCACCCGGGGCGGCTCCTCCGCCAGCCCCTCTTCGGAGGCGGGCACGGGCACGCTCACCACCGACATGGGGGCCAGTCGCCGGGCGTGGTGCGACACGCTCCACAGCTTCGCGAGCGCCTTGCGGTGGTGCGTGCCCACCACCAGCAGGTCCACCTGCTCATCCGTGGCCATCGCGACCAGGTGATCCGCGATGCGGCCCAGGCCCGGCTCCAGCCGCACGCGCACCGTCACGCCCTCACCGCGCACCGGCTCCAGCAGGGTGGACACCTCCCGCGTCAGGGCTTCGCGCAGCTCGGCCGACACGTCCTTGTAGCTGTGCGGGTGCACCAGCCCCAGGCGCTCCGCTTCCTCGGAGGCCCAGAACACCCGGCCGCCCACCACCTCCAGCGCTCCGAACCGCGCGAGCCCCTTCACCCAGTCCCGCGCGGCCTCGGAAGGCCGCGAGCGGTCCACGCCCAGCATCACCCGCAGGGGCCGCCCGTCACGCGCCCACGCCTCCAGGGCGGTGCCTTCCCGGACGACCAGGAGGGGCACCTCCAGGGCCTGCGCCATCCGGTCGACCGTGCCCCCCAGGCCCAGGAAGGGCGTGTCCTTCCGGGGCGCGGCGACCACCACCCCCTGGAGGCCGCGCTGCGCCACCAGCTCCGCCAGGGCCTTCTCCGGCTCGCCCGAGAGCAGGACGCGGTCCACGGCCACGCCCCCCAGCGCTTCCAGCCGCCGGCCTTCCTCCAGCAACGCGGCCTGCGTGGCCTCCCAGACGGGCTGACCGAGCGTCCGCACGGCGTTGCCGGGAAGCACGTGGACCAGGCACAGGGCGACGCCCATCCGCCGGGCGAGGAGGACCGCCGTCTCTCCAGCACTCCGGGATGTGTCGGTGAGCAGGGTGGCGCAGGCGATGGTCATGGAAGGCCCTCCACGAGGCGGATGTCTTGAAGCTAGCCATCCCCGGGAGCCTCCATCGCGAGAGGGCCGGGAGGCACGGGCGCTTGCCGGGCCTCCTGCATGGAGGGGACGCTCGCGACGTCAGGCGGGCAGACGGGCCCGGTCCTGGGGGAGGGAATCATCCCGGTCGGAGCGCCGGGTGCTTCGCGAGCGCAGCCACTTCTCCAGCCCCACGACGGGCAGCACCACGGCGCCGGCCAGCACGGAGCGGGCGATGGCGCCGGGCGACAGCGGCGCGGTGCCGAAGAGGCGCTGGAAGAAGGGCACGTACATGAACGCGGCCTGGAGCAGCACCAGCGTGGCGATGCCCACGAAGATGGTGCGGTTGCTGAACAGGCCCACCTCGCGCATCGAACCGCTCAGCGTGCGGCACAGCCACAGGTAGAAGATTTGAAAGCTGATGACGGTGTTGACCGCCATCGTCTGGGCCTCGGCCAGGGGCCGTGGGTCCATCGCGGCGTGGGCCCCTCCCTGACGTGAGAACTCCCAGAGGAACAGGCCAATGGCCCCCGCCGCCATCAGCAGCGCGACCAGCCCCGTGCGCATCACCACGAAGCGGTTGAGCACCGGGGCATCGGG
>NZ_RAWD01000340.1:0-9661 GCF_003612065.1 Corallococcus sp. CA047B | reverse complement strand
GCCCCGTTGTCCCCGCCCTCCCACGTCACGTCCAGCACCGCGCGGCCCTTCATCGCCGCCCAGGTGTGGTCCGCCACCACCACCAGCCCGCCCAGCGGCTGGAAGAGGAACGGCTTCTGCGCCGTCGGCAGCTCCACCACCTTGCGCACGCCCGGCACCGCCAGCGTCTTCGTCGCGTCGTAGCGGGCCACCTTGCCGCCCGCCGCGGGCGGCCGCGCGATGACCGCCGTGAGCATCCCCGGCAGCTTCACGTCCGCGCCGAACTCCGCGCGACCCGTCACGATGTCCGGGCCGTCCACCAGCGGCAGCTCCTTGCCCAGGTGCTTGAGCTCACTGCGCGGCCGCAGCGTCACCGCGCTCTTCACCGGCACCTTCAGCTTCGCCGCGTCGGTCGCCAGCTCCCCGAACTTGAACACCTTCTGGCTGCCCTTGAGGAACACCGCGTGGTCGCGCGCGTCGCAGGCCTCGGGCGCCACCTTCCAGCGCTTCGCCGCCACCGCCACCAGCATCGTGCGCGCCGTCGCGCCCGCGTACCGAAGGTCGTCGAAGATCTTCCGCACGCTGCTGGAGCCGTCCGTGTTCTGGTCTCCGTACGCCTCGTCGCCGTCGCCCTGGACGATCTTCACGTGGGCCATGTCCGCGCCCATTTCGTCCGCGATGAGCACCGGCAGCGAGCTGCGCACGCCCTGCCCCATCTCCGAGCGGTGACACACGATGGTGACGAGTCCGTCCGGCGCCAGGTGCACGAAGACGTTCGCCCTCAGGCCCTCCGAGGACACCGGCGGATAGGACGTGGGCATGGGGGCGGCGTGTGCCCGGTTGGGCAGCACCACCTCCAGGCCCAGCCCCGCGGTCACGATTCCCAGTCCCTGGAGCACCGAACGGCGCGACAGCCGGACGCGGACTTCTTCCATGGTGGAGGCGCTCATTCCGTCGGCATCCCGGCCGCCTTCTTCACGGCGGTGCGAATGCGCGTGTACGTCCCGCAGCGGCACAGGTTGCCCGCCAGCGATTGATCAATCTCCGCGTCGGTGGGCTTCGGCTTCTTCGCCAGCAGCGCCGCCGCCGTCATGATCTGCCCCGCCTGACAGAAGCCACACTGCGGCACCGCCAGCTCCACCCACGCCTTCTGCAGCGGGTGCGAGCCATCCGGCGACAGGCCTTCAATGGTCATCACCTCGCGCCCGTCCGCCCGGCGCACCGGCGTCACGCACGAGCGCACCGCCGCCCCGTCGATGTGCACCACGCACGCGCCACAGAGCGCCTGCCCGCAGCCGTACTTCGTGCCCGTCAACGTCAGCACGTCGCGCAGCGCCCAGAGCAGCGGCATCTCCGGGTCCACATCGAGGACGTGCTCGGTTCCATTCACACGCAGGCGGATGCTCACGGTCGACTCTCCTCGCGCGGGCACTCCGCGCCGTCCTTTACCCACGCGGCCACCAGGGCCCCGAACTCCGCCTGCGTCCCCGGCGCCGGCACCCGGTCCGCGCCCGGCTTCCAACCCCAGCCCACCAGCTCGTCATGCGCGGAGTGCTCGATGATCTCCGCCAGGCTCTTGCCCCCGTTGCGCGCCGGGTCCTTCAACTGCTCGCACAGGGATTGGGGCGTCCGCCCCTGCCACGCCATCACCTTGGGCGCCAGGTGCCACTTGGGCGCACCCGGGACCCGCGCCAGCTCCGCGTTCCGGTCCTGGTGGCACGACGTGCACTCCAGGCCCGGCACGCCCTGGTCGCCAGGGCCTCGCGCCACCGGAGGGTCGTGCAGTTGGAAGGCATCCCCCTGCGTCGGGCTGTCCCCCGCCGGATGGCAGTTGACGCACCGGGGGTGCAGCATCACCCGGCTCGCCTCCAGGAACAGCGCCCGCGAGCGCTCCTTCTTGTCCCCAATGGAGGCGAACTCCGTGGGCGCGCGGAGCGCCTGGGACTCCACGGACGGCAGCTTCACCGCGCTGCCCTGCACCGCGCGGCCACCGCACCCCACACCGAATGCGAGCGCCAGCGTCACCCCGGCCGCACCCGCACCCAGGACGACTCCCAGTGCTTTCGAGCGAAGACTCATCGTGCCCCGTCCTCCCAATCCCTTCGGCCAGAGGTCGTTCCGGCGCCATACGCGTCGTCGCGAGACCGGAAGGGTCATGCTGCCCCTTCACGACCTCGGAGAGCCTGACAAAAAGCCGCAAGGGCCGTGAAGGAATTCTTCGCGATGGTCCGCATTCCCGGCGAGCAGGCGTCCTCTCCTTCACCTGGTGGCATGCGCCTGCGTGCCTTGCTGACAGGGGCCGTTCGCGGGATTGACGGATTGTCTTTCGGAGGCCGTGGTGGCTTCGCGCAAGTCCCCGGAATCGCGTGCGCGGAGGCCTGGAACGACAAGTGTATTGGGAGGAGCGCAAGGAGATTGCCCGCCATGCGCCAGAGCCCCGTGTCGTCCGTGTTCTCCATCACCCGCCTCTTCATCGAGCAGTGCGCCCGCTGGAGGCTGCGTGAGGAGGTCGTCGCGTTCATCCTCGAGTTCGGCACGCCCGCCCGCGCGTGCGGCGCCACCCATCTCACCGTGCACGAGCGCGACCTGCCCTGGGGCCTGCGCGATTCATCCCTGGCACGGCAGGCGCGCGGGTGGATCCTCATCCTCAATGACGAGGACCGGCTCCTCACCTGCTACCGACGTCGGGACGCCTCGCGCTTCCTGCGACAGAAGCCCAAGCGCCGTCCCGCTGGAATCAGCCGCGGCCATGAGGACATCCTGCGCGGGCTGCACTTCGCGCCGGCGTGAGGCGCCAACCTCAGTCGAGCCCCACCTTGCCCACCGCCCAGTAGGCCTTCACCTTCGGCGTGGCGCGCGCGCCGTCGGCCTTGAGCCGCGAGCGCAGGGCCTGGATGGACTGCGCCCGTCCCGTCATCACCAGCGTCGCGTCCGGCTTCGCGCGCAGCGCTTCGCGCAGCCGTTCGTGCACCGTCGTCAGATGCGCGTCGCCTGACTGCCGCTCTACCTCCTGGCCCTCGAAGCCCAATTCGCGCAGCGCGGGCGCGCAGTCCTCGCGGTTCGTCACCTCGAAGACAGGCGTCACGTCGCGCTTCGCTGCGGTCCGGAACGCGTGCGCCACCGCGAATGACGTTTCGTCACCGAAGAGCACCACCGGGGCGCGGCCCTCGTCCAACACCAGCGAGCGCCGGGGTCCGAAGAACTGGAGCGCGTCCCCGACGCGCACGTCGCGGCCCCACTTCGCGCCCGGGCTGTCGCCGTGCAGGTACACCAGGAAGGACGTGGCCCCGCGCGCTTCGTCCCATGACAGCGGCGTGTACGTGCGCATGCCCAGACCCGGCAGGTACACCTGCACCTTGTCGCCGGGGGACCAGCCCTGCCCTCGCAGTGCGGCGCCCTCGCAGTCCACCTGGCGGAAGGCGCGCGACACGTCGCGCACCTGCGTCACCCGGGAGTCGTGAAAGAGAAAGCGTCCCAGGACGCTTCCCAGCATTGCCTTCGCGGATGCCATCGGTGCCTCCCCTTCGTGGAGAGGTTCATACGCCTGCCGCCCCCCCGCTGGCCTGTGAAGTTGCGTGAAGTGTCACCGGAGAGGAAGGACAGGCAATCCAGAGGTAAAGAGGCGTCATGAGACCCACCTCCGCGCTGCTCAGCCTCGCCCTGCTTGCCGTTTCGGCCTGCACTCATGGAACGGCCGTCCAGGCGCCCCCAGCCCCCGTGGACCTCGCCGAGCGCAGCCGCGCGCTCGCCCGGCGCATCGTCATCGCCGATGGCCACATCGACGTGCCCTACCGCCTGCGTGAGGGGTTGGGGCCGGACGGGGCGCCCACCGAGGACATCTCCCTTCGCACCGCCAAGGGCGACTTCGACCACGCCCGCGCGGTGGAGGGCGGGTTCGACGTGGCCTTCATGTCCATCTACATCCCCGCCGAGTACCAGAAGAAGGGCGGGGCCCGGGAACTCGCGGACTCGCTCATCGACATGATGGAGAAGATCGCCCGCGCTTCGCCCGGGAAGTTCGCCATGGCCCCGACCTTCGAGGAGGCCGTGCGCAACTCCCAGGCGGGCAAGATCTCCTTCGCGCTGGGCATCGAGAATGGCGCCGCCATCGAGGACCGGCTGGAGAACATCGGTCACTTCCAACGGCGCGGCGTGCGCTACATCACCCTCACGCACTCCGAGGACAATCTGATCAGCGATGCCGCCGCCAGCCAGGGCAAGGGCACCTGGAACGGGCTCAGCCCCTTTGGCAGGCAGGTGGTGGCGGAGATGAACCGGGTGGGCATCATGGTGGATGTCGCGCACCTCTCGGATGACGCCATCCGGCAGGCCGTGGAGCTGAGCCAACTGCCTGTGATTGCCTCGCATTCATCGTGTCGCCACTTCACGCCCGGCTTCCCGCGCAACATCCCCGATGAGCTCATCCGCGCCCTGGCCGCCAAGGGGGGCGTGGTGATGATCAACTTTGGCTCCGGGTTCCTCACGCCGGCCGCCCAGGCCTATGGCAAGCAGCTCGGCGCGCAGCTCGAAGCGTTCGCGATCCAGCGGGGCCTGACGAAGGGCAGCCCCGAACTCCAGACCTTCATTGAAACCTACCAGCGCGAGCACCCGTTCCCCCTGGCCCGGGTGGAGGACGTGGCGGACCACATCGACCATGTGGTGAAGCTGGTGGGCATCGACCACGTGGGACTCGGCTCCGACTTCGATGGCGTGGGCCCTTCGCTTCCCATCGGGCTCAAGGATGTGTCGCAGTACCCCAACCTCTTCCGCGTCCTGCTCGAGCGCGGCTACAGCGAGGAGGACATCGAGAAGGTCGCCTCCGGCAATGTCTTCCGCGTGTGGCGACAGGTGGAGGCCCACGCCGCGAAGCAGCCGTGAACACCCCGTGGGGGGTTTGAAGCGCTCCCCTGGACGCCTCCTCGCGGGGTAGCAGCGGGACGGGGCCGCGCGTGGTGAGGCCGGTGGACGGCCGGGCCGCTCGCACGTGCCTCCCCGCTGGACGAGAAGGCACATCTTCCAGGACAGAACCCCCACGAAAGAGAGCGGACATGGGCCCCTGGAACACGCGGAGGCGCTGGCTTCGGGCCAGCGGCGCGAGCGTCATCACCCTCCTGGCGGCCGCTGGCTGCGCGATGGGTCCCGAGGACTTCGGGCCGCAGGTGACGTCGAGCGCCGTGACGGAGGGCAGCGCCATCACGCAGTTCCGGGACGTGCTCGCTCCCTACGGCACGTGGATGAACCTGCCGGAGGTCGGCTGGGTGTGGCACCCCGACGCCAAGGTCGTGGGCGCGGACTTCGCGCCCTACGCCACCGGGGGCCGCTGGGTGTCCAGTGATTGGGGTTGGACCTTCGAGTCCGACTGGAATTGGGGCTGGGCCCCCTTCCATTACGGCCGATGGCTCAACAAGCCCTCGGTGGGCTGGGTGTGGTGGCCCGACAGTGAATGGGCCCCGGCCTGGGTGGACTGGCGGTGGGACGAGAGCTCCATTGGCTGGCAGCCCCAACCGCCTCCGGGGCTGAGCATCGGGTTGGCCTGGAACTTCGTGAGCATGAGCGACTTCCTGCGCCCGGAGGTGGGGCGCTTCCGCGTACCGCCCGAGCGCGCACCCGCGTTGCTGCGTCAAACGCAGCCGGTGGGTGAACACGTCGTCTCCAGCCTCGGCGATTTCTGGAACCCGGGCCCTACCTCCGCCGAGGTCGCTCGCGTCACCCGACAGCCCATCCCGCTCGCGGAGCCCATGACGCCCCCCACGGGCCACCCGCCCCGCGCCGCATCGGGAACCGACTTCTAGACGGTGACGGCGATGAGCGTCCGCCCCTTGGCTCGCCCTTCACTCTCCAGGGCAGGTGGGGTGGCCTCCCGCGCCTCCCCACCCCAGCTTCCCGACACGCATCCGCCGGGAGGCACCCTCATGGCCGAAGCACAGCCGCCGCCGTTCGTCACCGACATCCAGGAGCTCCGCCGCCGCGCCCGCGAGCATCTGGAGGAAGGCGCCGTCACGGGGAACGACCCGGGCACCGTCGAGACGACGCTCAAGCTGCTCAACGACGCGCTCGCGACCGAGATTGTCTGTGTTCTGCGCTACACGAACCACTACATCTCCGCGGTGGGCATCCATAGCGAGGCGGTGAAGCAGGAGTTCGGCCGGCACGCGCGCGAGGAGCAGGACCATGCGCTCAGGCTCGCCGAGCGCATCAACACGCTGGGTGGCCGGCCGGACTTCAACCCCGAAGGGCTGCTGTCCCGCAGCGCCAGCCAGTACGTCGAGGGCCAGAACCTGGTGGACATGATCCGCGAGAACCTGATGGCGGAGCGCATCACCATCGAGACCTACCGCGACATGATCCGCTACTTCGCGGACCACGACCCCACCACCGGGCAGCTCCTGGAGGACATCCTCACCAAGGAGGAGGAGCACGCCAACGACATGCATGCCCTGCTGATGGCCCATCAGGGCAAACCCATGCTGGAGAATTGAGCCGCCCCGGCCCGGTGGGTCTCTCGGGCAGGCCCTGAATGGACCCGCCGGGCCGCGGCTCAGCAGTCGCTACATGAAGCCGAAGCCCTTCTTGACGAGCAGCCTCCGGGAGGAGCTCGCCTTCACGGTGGTGAGTTCGATGGTGTCCTCGCTCACGCCGGTGACGTCCTGCTTCAGCTGACCGACGAACTTGCCGTACTCCCCCGTCTGGGGATTCAGGACCAGGATGGAGACGATCTCGTCATAGCCATAGATGTCGAACTTGCACGACATCCCGCCCTTGCTTCCACATTTGAGCTTGATCTGGATCGCGGCGTTCGTGGCGAAGCTGTCCAGGATGCCCCGGGCCGCCAGACAACTGTAGATCTTGATGGTGATGGCCTTGTCAGTCAGCCCGTCCGCGAACAACCGCGCGGCCAGCTCGTGCGGCTGGAGGATCTCCGGGGTGCCACCTTCCGTGGTGGCCCGGTCGACCATGCGGTTCGGCGTCACGTCGCCGTGGCCAATGATGTAGAGCGTGTCGCCGGGTTCCAGGTCGTCGAGCGGCTTGTCCGGACCGTGCCGCACCCGCACCAGCTCCTTGGTCCAACCCCGCGCCTCCTCTGCTTTCACCCACCTGTCGATGAGATCTTCGATGCAGTCGCTCTTGAAGGGATTGTAGAGAAACACTCTGGGCATGGGCGTCATTGCACCATGCGGTCCCCTTCGAAGTCGAATTAGAGTCCCAGCCTGGAGGTAGACGACCCATGCGTCACGTCGCGCCACGGGTATTCATCTACATGTTGGCTTTCGCCACCGCCGCGTGTGCAACGGGCGTCCCCTCCCGGGGCGCGACGGGGGTCTACGCGGCGCGGCCACCGCCTATCGTGCAGAAGCTGGACGGACGCGCGGGCGGCTCGGCTTCCGGGCCCCCCTGGTCCTGGATGGATCGGGAACAGCTGCGGCCCGACACCGGGGCGCAGAGCGAGGAGGAGCTGCTTGACTGGCTCATCGTGGGAGACCCCGCCCAGCGTGCCGAGGCGCAGGTGCGGCTGCTTCCCCTGGGCGCGTCGCTGCTGCCCAGGCTCGAGGCTCTGGCCACCCGTGCCCGCGATGACGAGGCACGGTCGGGACTGCTCGAGTTCATCCAGATCCTGACGAGGCGCAGGATCCACCCCGACCTGCTCGGCGACCATCCGGAGCTGAGCGCGCTGAGCGCGAAGGCCGTGGCCCGAGGCCAGGGACTCGTGGCTTTCTGGGAGACGGAGCCCGCCGCACACGAGCTCGTCGAGGAACTCCCGGTGATGCTCTGCGGCGTCGGACCGCACCCCGACTCGAAGCTGCTCATCCAGGGACGGAAGCTCCAGGAGCTGAGAGACAAGCTGGGAACGCTCGGCGGATTGGCGCTCCCCGGCCTCGAGCGGTTGCTGGCCTCGCCCTCCGCCACCGTCCGCCTCCAGGGAATCGTGCTCGCTGCGGCGCTGGGGCTTCGCCCGAGCCCGGCGGCGCTCGAGCGGCTCCGGCGCGATCCCGGAGAGGTTGAACTGGAAGCGCGCTACGCGGACTCGATGTTCACCTCAGGCGCGAACCTGGGATCGCATCGGTCAAAGGTTTCCGTCTCCAAGCGCGCATTCCTGGTGGCACAGAGACTCAATGGATCCTGGCGGGAAGTCCATGAGAACGACGCCGCCGTGCTCCGCATCGAGGATGGAATCATCGAGTGGTTTGGCGCCGTGCGGGCAGCGGCGGCGAATGACGAGATGAGGACCTTCGATATGCAGTCGGGGGACCTCACCAACAGTCTTCGGTTCGCTGGCGGATGGGGCGCCACGGACGCGCAGCAGTACTGGAACCGTGTCAGGCCCGCATGGCGCTTGTTCTGGATGACGGTGGGTCCCAGGCCGGATGACTACAGGCGGGACGAATGGTTCGCGCTCCTCAACAGCCGGGACGGCTTCCAGGTCCGCCAGGAGCCTCGTTCCGGGGATGAGACTGTCTTTCGCATCGCGGCCCCCACCGGAGTGGAGGCAGAGCTCGTCACCTTTCCCCGCGGCGCCAACGACCCGGTCGTGGTCCAGAGGGGAGTCCTTCCCTTCACGCTCTCATCCAAGGAGCTGGTGCACAACCTCGGCATCCGATTGCGGTCGGGAGGGGACTGGGTGGATTCCGGACCGATCTTCGCTCCGCCCCATGGGGGCCGGATGACGGTCTGGCTGCAACCGGAGTTGTTCCTGCGCTACCTGAAGGAGCATCCGGCGAAGCCCTGAGCCGCTCACCCGCGCGCCGGATCCCACCCGTAGAAGCGCATGAGCTCCTCGTAGAGGTCCGGCGTCTGCTCCTTCATCTGACGTGGCTTCTCGAAGAAGGACTCGGTGGCCACGGCGAAGAACTCGGCCTCGTTGAGCCCGCCATAGTCGTCCAGCACCGCTCGCTCCGGACGACGGCCCTCGCGCAGCTTGAGGTAGTGCTCGCCCATCACCGAGGCCCAGGCCGCGTAGTGCGAGTAGCGGCGCAGTTGAGGGGTTCCGTCGAAGCTTCCGTCCTCCCGGTCCAGGACATGGGCGAACTCATGCGTGGCCGTGGAGTGGCCGTCACTCGGGTCGCGCAGTCCCGCCAGCACAGACTGCCACGACAGGATGACGCTGCCCCAGTTCTTCGCCTCGCCCAGCACCACGCCGGTGCGGTCCGGAAGCCGGAAGGCGTCTGGGTAGACGATGATCTCCCTCAAGCGATCGTAATAGGCGAGGTCCAGGTGGAGCACCAGGCGCACGGCGGTGGCGGACACCACGACCCGGACCTCGTCGGTGATCGTGAAGCCCCCTGCCCCGATGAACTCCTTCTCCCAGATGAAGAGCTTGAGCAGGTCCAGGAATCGCTGGCGCAGCTCGGGCGCGAGCACCTGGGCGAAGGGGACGTGACGCTCCAGGGGGCCGGACCACTCGGGAGGAAAGGGCCGACGCAGCCAGCGGCGTCGGCGGAGGGTGCGGAAGAGGCCGGAATGGGGAAGCGTCATGAGGAGCGCGAGTCTACCCGCGCGGTATGCCGTGAGCACCGCGGGGCGCGGATCGTCGCCCTTGGATTTAACTCGGCTTAATTCAAGGGCAGGCGGCTGCCGCGTGAATCCCGGTTGAAAGTTCCATCCAGGAGGCCACGCCATGATCCGCATCTTCCACCGCACCACGCCGCCCCCCGTCCCTCCCCGCCAGGAGCCCACGCTGTCTCTT
>NZ_RAWD01000033.1:0-45719 GCF_003612065.1 Corallococcus sp. CA047B | reverse complement strand
GGCCGCCGCCGCGACGGGATGGTGGTAGTGGTCGTTGTCATGGTTGTAGTGGTCGTCGTCGACGTGCACATCCACGTCCCGGTCCACACCCACGTTCCGGTTCACATCCACGTCCCGGTCCACACCCACGTTCCGGTTCACATCCACGTCCTGGTTCACACCCACGTTCCGGTTCACATCCACGTCCCGGTGGGCGCTCCCGTTCACGTTGGTCCGGGTGGCGGTGCGCGCCCTGTAGGCCGACGCGCTTCCGGTGAACATCCCGAACGCGGCGACGAGTGCGAGGGCCTGGAGGCTCTTGAGGGGGCGCATGGCTAACGGCTCCTGTTGGGGGTGTTCCGACCGGCCCGTTGCCGGGTGTCCTCGAAGGCGATCCGGTGGGCGTCCCTGGGCGGGACGAAGTTGAACGACGCATCATCGAATCGGGGCTTCAGGTTCCAGTCGAGCGTCGCGACGTGCTGCGGTTGCGACGGCTCCTGGACGCTCGTGACCACGAACTTCCTCGGCACGGGCCGCTCCCCCTTCTCAATCCACACCTGCCAGTCCACGTCGCCCTGCCGGAAGGCGTATTGGTCCGTGGCCACGCCCTCGACCGTGGCGGGCCCCACGTAGACGGCGGACTTGAGCTGTTTGGCGCGGCCCTTGTCGGTGCCCCAGTAGAAGAGGTCGACCAGCGGCAGCTCGATATCGTAGCGCTGCTCGGCGGCCTCCAGGGTCTTCTCCAGGGTCGGAGGGGCGTCGAACGACGCGTAGAAGCCCGTGCCCGGCCCGTTCACCGTGAAGTGCTTGCCGTCATAGAAATACTGGCGTTGTTTCAGGTCGGACGCGCTGTCGACGCGGAGGCGGTCCGGACGCCGCGCGCGGAGGTCGGTGGTCCCGGCGAACTGGACCTTCTGCCCATTGTCGAGGATCGCATCCGTGGTCGTCTTCGCCGTGACCTCGAAGGTCCGCTGGCAGCGAAGGAAGTCCCCCATCCGCTCCAGCGCGGCGACGGCCTGGGGCTCCACCGAGGCGGCCGCCTTGGAGGTCTTCTCCCGGGTGGCTGTCGCGGCGAAAGCAGGGGAGCCCCAGCCCAGCATGCAGCCGGCACAGACCCCCCAGGCCACCAACCGCTTCCAGTGACGCCTGTCTTTGATGTTCGGTCGCACGGCCGTCCCCCTGTTCCTTTCGGAATCCAACACCTCATCCGACACTCGCAACATGGAGACGTTGGCTTCACGTGCAAGGACAGACAGGCGTGGGTGGCATTGCATCCGGGCGACCGGATGGCTCCGAGCCCGCCGGTGCGGCGCCCCAAGGAAAACGGCCCCCCTCCACATGGGAGAGAGGCCGGAAGACTTCAGGGGCCCTACGGTCAGGCCCTTCGGACGGTGGCCGATCGAATGGCCCGGAGGACCAACAGCAGCACCACCGCGCCAATGAACGCCACGAAGATGGTGCCCGCCAGGCCGCCGAACGGAGCGCTCGTGCCCAGGGCGCGGAAGATGAAGCCGCCCAGGAACGCGCCCACCACGCCCACCACGATGTCGCCCACCACGCCGTACCCACCACCGACCACCGCGGACGCGAGCCACCCGGCGATGAGGCCGATGACCGCCCACAACAGGATTGCTTCCAAGCCCATGTCCTTCCCCCTTCGCAAATGGACGGGAACAACATGGGCACGATGCATCCAGGATGCTTGCCCCACCCTCAAGGACGATGCCTCTCCGAGCGGAGGACCTGCATTCCAGGGCCCTGCACCGTTCAGCAGCGGACGCACGTTGGTTTCAGGTGAAACAACGCGGGGCAAAACGCCCCATTTTGACGTTGTCGATGCGCTCTGTTGGCATCGGGTGAACACCATGCCGCCGAGGCGGTAAGGAGTTCGCCGTGTCCATGAAGCGCATCTTTGAATCCACTGGAGCGCCGTTGTGCTTCGACCGTGAATCCTACCGGTGTCATCACACGCTCCTGGGGCATCCCGCCTTGGAACTGGAGAACCTGGCGGGCGTGGTGCAGCGCCTGCCCGCGGACAACGTGTTCTTCAGCTCCGGCCTCGTGCCCAAGGACGCGGACTTCGACCGCGCGCACGTGGACTACCGCACCGGGCTGTCGCTGAAGGACACGGTGGAGAACATGATGACGAGCAATTCGTACATCATGCTTCGCGCGCCGGAGCAGGACCCCAGCTTCAAGGACCTGTTCCGCTCGCTGCTCGCGGAGGTGGAGTCGCTGATGCAGGCGCAGGGCGTGGGCCACACCGCCGTGGATCCGATGCTCTACCTGTTCATCGCCTCCCCCGGCAGCGTCACGCCCTTCCACCTGGACCGCTACTCCACGCTGCTGATGCAGTTCCGGGGACGCAAGGCGGTGCACATCTCCCCGGCGTGGGATGAGCAGGTGGTGCCCGCGTCGGACCTGGAGGCCTTCGTCGCGCGCTCCGGCTCGAAGGTGAACTACCGGGAGACCTTCGACGCGACGGCGACGCGCTACGAGTTCGGCCCCGGCGACGCGCTGCACATCCCGTTCGTTGCGCCGCACTACGTGAAGAACGGCATGGAGGATGTCTCCGTGTCGCTCTCCATCATCTTCAACACGCGGGAGACGGCCCGCCACCTGCGCGCGCTGCGAGCCAACCACGCGCTGCGCACGCGCCTGGGACGCGTGGGATACCGGCCCGTGCCGGTGAACCGCTTCCTGCCGCTGGACCACGTGAAGAGCGGCGTGGAGCGCGTGGTCCGCCGGGCGCGCCGCCTGATGCCCGCCTGATTCCCCCGGGTCCGCGAAGCGCACGGACACTGTCTGTGCGCCCCCGCCTGCGTCGTCCCAGGGCTCCGCTTATGGTGTGAGCCATGGCCCACGACGTGTTCATCACCAGCCTTGGGAAGTTCCTCCCCGGCGAACCCATCTCCAATGACGCGATGGAGGACTACCTCGGCCGGGTGCGGGGCAGTCCCTCCCGCGCGCGCAGCCGGGTGCTCTCCCAGAACGGCATCACCTGGCGGCACTACGCCATCGACCGGGAGCAGAAGACGCTCTTTCGCAACTGGGACCTGGCGGTCAACGCCATCCATGATGCGCTGTCGCGCTCGCCCATCACGCTGCAGGAGATGGACCTGCTCGTCACCGGCAGCACGCAGGGGGACCTGGTGCTGCCCGGCTTCGCCAGCCAGGTGCACCGGGCGCTTGGCGGCCCCGCATGTGAGATCGCGTCGCTGCACGGCATCTGTTCCAGCGGCATGCAGGCGCTGCGCATGGCGTCGCTCCAGGTGGCCACCGGCGAGTCGAAGCGCGCGGTGGTCTGCGCCAGCGAACTGGTCAGCCGCCTGCTCAAGGCCAGCCACTACGAGGAGGTCGCGGGCGACGGGCCGGTGCCCTTCGACGCGGAGTTCCTGCGCTGGATGCTGTCCGACGGCGCGGGCGCGGCGGTGGTGCAGGACCGGCCGCATCCGACGCGCCTGTCCCTCAAGGTGGAGTGGATGGACATCCGCTCGCACGCGAACCGGCACGAGCTGGGCATGTCCGTGGGCGCCAACCGCGCGCCGGACGGGGGCTTCGGTCCCAGCTGGCTGGACGCGCCCGACGTCACGCAGGCCGCGGCCCAGGGCTTCTTCAACATCAAGCAGGACATCCGCCGGCTGGAGTCGCTGGTGGCGCTGGGCGTGGACGGCTTCTTCGCGCTGATGGACCAGGGGCGCATCAAGCCGGAGGAGCTGGACTGGTTCTGCATCCACTACTCGTCGCACTACTTCAAGCAGCCCATCGTGAAGCTCCTGGAGAAGGGCGGCGTGCGCATCCCGGAGGAGCGCTGGTTCACCAACCTCTCCACGCGCGGCAACACCGGCTGCGCGTCCATCTTCCTCATGCTGGAGGAGCTGGTGAACGAGGGGAAGGCCCGCCCGGGCCAGCGCATCTTCTGCATGGTGCCGGAGAGCGGCGGCTTCATCGCCTGCTACGCGATGCTCACCGTCGTGGGGCCGGAGCGCGCGGCACCCGAGGTCGGTCGCGAGGCCGCGCTTCCGGATGCAGGCCCGCTGCCGCTCACCCCGAAGGTGGGCGGGGATCCGCTGCGCGAGAAGCTGGTGCGCGAGCTGACGCACGTCTGGGTGGACTTCGAGTCCAGCCTGAACCAGGTGCCCCTGCTGTCGAAGCTGAACCGGGGCGTCTTCACCGTGGAGGACTACCAGTCGCTGCTCATCAACCTGCGCCAGCAGGTGGTGGAGGGCTCGCGGTGGATCGCCCGCGCGGCATCCAGCATCACGGCGGACCACCTGGCGCTGCGCTCGTCGTTCATCCACCACGCCCGGGACGAGCACCGGGACTACGAGATGCTGGAGCGGCACTACGTGTCGGTGGGCGGGTCGAAGGAGGCCATCACCCGCGCGCCGAAGAACATTGGCAGCGAAGCGCTGTCCGCGTGGATGTTCCAGCGGGCCAGCCAGGAGAACCCGTTCGACCTGCTGGGCGCGATGTTCATCATCGAGGGCCTGGGCAACCGGGTGGCGCGCCGCTGGGGCACGGCCATCAAGGACCAGCTGGGCCTGACGGACGACCAGGTGCGCTTCTTCCTGTACCACGGCGACAACGACGCCACGCACCTGGACCGGCTGGACGGCGCGCTGGCCTCCGGCATCCTCACGCCGGAGCTGGCGGAGCGCATCGTGAAGACGGCGAAGGTGACGGCGCGGCTGTACCGGTTGCAGTTGGAGGAACTGGACCGTGTCTGAGCCCCTGCATCCGCTGTGGCTGATTCCGTTCTGCGCGGGCTACTTCCTGCTCGCGGGGCTGGCCATCAACGTCGCCTACCACCGCGTGTTGTCGCACCGCTCGCTGAAGCTCAACCGGTGGCTGGAGCGGCTGTTCGTCACGGTGGGCCTGCCGGCGGGGACGCCCATCCAGTGGGCGGGCAACCACCGCTGGCACCACGCGCACACGGACGTGGCGGGGGATCCGCACTCGCCCGTGCTGGACGGGTTCTGGTGGGCGCACGTGGGCTGGTACATCGGCTCACGCAACCCGGGCGTGTGCTTCCTGTACTCCGTCGCGGGCCCGCTGCGGGTGCTCTATGACGGGTGGCACCGGCCGCGCAGCAACCTGCAATACAACCACCTGGCGAAGGACGTGGCGGCGGACCCCTGGTACGCCTTCGTGAGCCGGCCCGGGCCGTATGGGCTCCTGTGTCTGCTCCACGTGCTGGCCTTGGTGGGAGGCGGCTGGGCGCTCTTCGGGCCGGTGGGGGTGGCGGCGGCCTGGGGCATGCTGGTGGTCATCTTCAACCTGGGGGACGCCATCGACAGCGTGGCGCACCTCTGGGGTGAGCGGCCGTACGCGGAGGCGCATCAGGCTCGCAATGGCGTGTTCATGGGGTGGTTCACGCTGGGCGAGGGGTGGCATGCGAACCACCACAGCTTCCCGTCGAGCGCGCGCCACGGATTGTTGCCGGGACAGTTCGACTTCATCTGGCACGTGCTGCGATTGTTCGAGCGGCTGGGGCTTGCCAGCGACCTGCGCGTTCCGGCTCCGGCGGACATCGAAGCGCGCATGCACCGACCGTCGCCGTCGGGGCCCATTTCCGTCCCCCTGTCCCGGTGAGCCATGGATCCCGTCGAACTGCTGAACAGCGAACCGCACGACCCGAAGGATCCGGACCCCTGGGTCGCGCTGTTCCTGGACCGCAGCCTGCCGATGCACGAGCGCACCAAGGCGGCGATGCTGGTGGATCAGCGCTCGAGCGCGCGGCAGTACATGCTGCCGGTGGTCCGGCCCCTCGCGCGGCTGTGCATCATCCTGTTCCAGTGCCTGAAGATCTTCGTGCCCCGGCGCTTCACGTCCTCGAAGCTGCTGCACCGGCTGCTGGCGTGGGGGCTGAAGACGTGGGTGAGCCCGGAGGCCAACTACCTCATCCTGCGGCACTTCCACGTGGGCTCGGAGATCCTCGACTTCATCGCCCGGAACGCGTCGGAGCTGAACGTGCCCACGAATCCCATCCGTCCGACGGAGCTGGTGCACGTCAAGGATGAGATCTTCCTGAACCACGACCTGAACCTCTACAACTTCGTCATCCGGCTGAGCCGGGCGTTGAGGGACCAGGGGCGCACGCTGTCACCGCCGGCGAAGCTGGACTTCAGTGGGGTGTCGGACGAGTTCCCCATCCAGGAGATGCCGAACCGGTGGACGAACTTCCTGGACCTGCAGTCGGCCATCGAGATCTTCACGCCGATGTATCAGTTGTTCCTGACGGACCGGGACTTCTGGCGCGCGAGCAATTCGTTGCAGTTGGATGAGACCATCGCCATCTACGTCGCGACGCTGCTCCAGGCGCCGGGGCTGGTGGCGCTGGTGAACAACCGCCACCCGCTGGTGCCTCTGACGACGATGCGCGCGGGCTTCCGGCTGATGTTGCACGGCCTGTCCGCGGAGCTGCTCCATGGCTTCCTGGTGGAGTGCAAGCACGGGCGGATGCCGCAGTTGGCGCGCATCGTGGCGCCCACGCTCCAGCTGCCGCCCCAGCCGGTGAGCGGGGCGGCGTAGGCCTTCCCCCCACCACGTCGGAACCGAGCGTCGTCCCACCGAATCGGTGCGAACAGCCCTGCTGCTTCAGGGACATTGACGGGTCGGCTCTTAAAGATGCATCCTGAATGCATCTTTAAGAGCCCGGGTCCGCGGGCAGGGAGCGGCGACATGTCGAGCGTGTACGAGCAGATTGGCGGGGAACCGGCGATGGCGGCGGCGGTGGAGCTCTTCTACCGGAAGGTGCTGGGCGATGAGCGCATCAGCCACTTCTTCGAGACCGTGGACATGGAGCGCCAGGCCGCGAAGCAGAAGGCGTTCCTGACGATGGTGTGCGGGGGCCCCGCGAACTACTCGGGCAAGGACATGCGGGAGGGGCACCGGCCGCTGGTCCAGCGCGGCCTGAACGAGACGCACTTCAACGCCGTGGCGGGACACCTGAAGGAGACGCTGGAGGAGCTGGGCGTGTCCGCGGAGCTGGTGGGGAAGGTGATGGCGGTCGCGGAGGGGGCTCGGGCGGATGTGCTGAACCGCTGAAGCGCGAAAGGGGCACGTCATGGCGAAGGTGAAACACGAAGCCGCGTGGTACCCGCTGGAGTCCGGCGAGACGGTGCTGGACGGCCTCCTGCGGCAGGGCGTGAGCGTGCCCCACGCGTGCAGGGCGGGCGCGTGCCAGTCCTGTCTGATGCGCGCGGTGGAAGGCAGCGTGCCCGCGGCCGCGCAGGTCGGGCTCAAGGACACGCTCCAGGCGCGCAACTACTTCCTCGCGTGCGCGTGCCGGCTGCCGGACGGCGCGGCGCTGGAGGTGGCGGGGGCCGGGGAGCTGCGGATCCCCGCGCGCATCGTCGCGTTGGAGTCGCTTTCCCCGGACGTGCTGTCGGTGCGGTTGGAGACGGAGTCCCCGCTGTCCTACCGGGCGGGGCAGTACATCACGGTGGTGCGAGGGGACGGGCTCGCACGCAGCTACTCGCTGGCGAGCCTGCCCCGCGAAAGCACCCTGGAACTCCACGTGCGGATCATCCCCGGGGGCGCCATGAGTGAGTGGCTGGCCCGCGACGCGCGGCCCGGCGAGCGCGTGGAGGTGCAGGGCCCGGCGGGAGATTGCTTCTACGTGCCCGGACAGCCGGAAGCGCCGTTGTTGCTGGCGGGCACGGGCACGGGGCTCGCGCCGCTGTATGGGATTGTGCGGGACGCGCTGGAGGCCGGGCACACCGGGCCCATCCACCTGTTCCACGGCGCGCGGGAGCCGGGCGGCCTGTACCTGGTGGAGCGGCTGCGGCAATGGGCGACGTGGCACCCGAACCTCCACTACGGGCCCACCGTGCTGACCGGCGGAGGAGGGGATGTGCGGGAAGGGACGCTGGAGGCGCTCGTGCTCGCCCGCGTGCCGAAGCGGCCCACGGGCTGGCGGGCCTACCTCTGCGGGAATGCCGAAGGGGTGCTATCCCTGCGCAAGAAGCTCTTCCTGGCGGGGTTCTCGCTGAAGGACATCCACGCGGATGCCTTCCTGCCGAGCACACCGCCAGCAGGGCGTGTCGCCGGAGCCGCCTGACCTTGCACCTGACCCTTCACGCCGACTACGCGCTGCGCGTCCTCATGTACCTGGCCGCGCGTCCAGACAGGCCCTCGTCCACGCAGGAGATGGCGGACGCCTACGGCATCTCCAAGCACCACCTGGTGCGCGTGGTGCAGACCCTGGGACAGCAGGGCTGGGTGGAGGTGAAGCCGGGGCGCTCCGGCGGCGTGCTGCTGGCGAAGCCCACGGGGGACATCCGCCTGGGCAAGGTGGTGCGCGCGGCCGAACCGGACTTCCACCTGGTGGAGTGCTTCGACCGCGAGCAGAACACCTGTCCCATCGCGCCGGCCTGCGGCCTCAAGGGCGTGCTGGCGGAGGCCCGGGACGCGTTCCTGGCCACGCTGGACAAGTACACGCTGGAGGACCTGCTGCGCCGCTCCAAGCCGGGCCTGGCGGACCTCTTCTTTCCGACGGCCGCCTCGGAAGGCTGAAGTCGCGCGCACCCGTGCGCCGACCGTCGCAATGTGGAGGGATGGCCCGGTGATGAATGCCGCGGGCGACGAGGACTGAAAGTGTGTGGCCGCGTGCGGCGGCCTCGCGATGACGAGGCGCGTCGCGCGACCGTCGTTGACAGGGGACACCCGGGCCCGGACAGTCGCGCGCGCCATGGCCACCTATCCCGCGTCTCCCCGTGAAGCCTTCCTCCAGCTTCGCTCGCTCGCCGAAGCGCTGAGCCAAACGGAGACGCGGGCCCGCGCGCTGGTGGAGCTGCGCGAGCTGGCGGAGCTGTCGCGCGACAAACCCGAGGGCGCACCGCTGCGCCTCGCGTCGGTGGTCGTCGCCGTGGGTGCGTCCCAGGAGCGGCTGGAGCTGCTCATCCCGCCGTCCATCTTCGCGCCCGAGGCCTGGGCCTTCACCTTCCTGGAGGGCCTGCTCAAGGTCCCGCTGGACGAGTACGCCGGCAAGCACCTGGTGGAGGTGGGCGCGGGCTCCGGGTGGATCTGCATCGCGCTTGCGAAGTTCACCGGCCTGTCGCGCATCCGGGGCCTGGACCTCAATCCCCAGGCTCCCGCCGTGGGCCTCTGCAACGCGTGGCTCAACGGCGACGAACAGCTCGTGTCGCGGCTGTCCTTCGGGGAGAGCGACCTGCTGCGCGGCCTGCCCCAGAAGCCCGACTGGGACTTCATCGTCGGCTGCATCCCCCAGGTGCTGCGCGGTGACGAGCTGCCGGCGGAGCTGGCGCAGGCGGATGAGCAGGCCCTGCTGGACCTGTCCAACTACACCTCGCTCCAGAACGTCTACGAGGACCACTTCGGCCTGGGCCTCATCGCACGGCTCCTGGACGAAGCTCCGGAGCGACTCCACGCCGGCGGACGGCTGTTGCTGAACCTCGCGGGCCGTCCGGGCCGCGCCATCATCGCGCGCATGTTCACCCGGCGCGGCTTCACCACCCGGGTGCGCGTGGCCCGCCGCGTGATGCAGGCGGCGGACACGGACATCCGTCCCCTGGTGTCGCTGGAGCAGCGCACCGGACGGGAGTTCGAGTTCTTCATGGAGGCCCACAGCCCGGAGCCCCTGCGCGCGGCGACCGCGCTCGGCTGGCTCCAGTCGGGCCATCCCATCTGGCACGAAGTGGCCGTGTGGGAAGCGCACCTGTCGCTGCCCCGTGAAACGCTGGCCCTGCGCTCGGCGTTGCGCACCCTGGGCATCGCGGCGCTCCAGGAGGAGCTGGACCTGGGCACCGCGTCCGCGGAACAGCTCGGCTTCGTCACGGCGCTCGCGGAGCGGATGTCGCAGTCGCCACGCCTTCCCTATGCGCACGAAGCGGGAGACGCGTCCTTCCGCCGGCTGGTGGCCCGCTACCTGGACCGTCACTTCGGCCTGCGCCTGTCGGAGGACTCCCTGTTCGTCGCGCCCGAGCGCGAGCAGGCCGTCTATTCGCTGCTGCTCGCCACCTGCGACCCGGGCGACACGGTGCTGGTGTCGCGCAGCCTGCACCCGCTCTACGCCCGCGCGCTGGACAAGGCGGGCGTGCGCGCGGTGGTGACGCACAACGCGCTGGGGGAGATCCGCCGCCTGCTCACCGCCTTCGACGTGAAGGCCGTGCTGCTGACGGTGGAGCCGGGCGAGCGCACGAACCTCGCGGTGCTGCGCGACATCGTGGCGGAGGCCGCGCGGCGCGGCATCTGGGTGGTGCTGGATGAGAGCGCCTTCTTCAACATCACCGGCGAGGTGGAGCCGCGCACGCTCTTCGAGTTCCTCGCGCGGGCCCCGCAGGCGCCCAACCTGGTCATCCTGTACGGGTTCATCAAGAACGCGGTGTGGCCGGACCTGGAATTGACGCTGCTGTTGCCCGTGCCCGAACCGCTGCGCGCCGACCTGGAGGTGGCCGCGGAGGTGACGTACTCGCGCATCAGCGTCTTCGCGGAGTGGTTCTACGAGCGCACCTTCTCCGAACTGCTCGCCTTCCGCATGGCCTTCGCGGAGCCTAAGCCGCCCACGCCGCCCCGCGCGCCCGAGGTGCCGCTGCCCCGCGCCCAGCGCATCGCCCGGCTCTCCACCCTGCCCGCGTTCGCCCCCCGCTTCTTCCGCGAGGACGACCCGGAGCTCGTGCGCCTGGACTACGGCGAGAACGAAGGCCCGCTGCCGCTGCCCCTGATTGAAGGGCTCATCGCGGCGGGCGTCGCCCCGCGCGCGGATGCCACGCAGACGGGCCTGGCCGAGTCCGTGGCGGCCTTCCTCCTGGAGACGCGAGGCGCCCGCTACACCGCCGAGGACGTCGTCGTGGCCCCCGGCGTCTGGCCCCTCATGCACCACCTGGGCGTGGCGCTGCGCAAGCGGCTGGGCCGGGGGCCGCGCGTGTTCCTCGTCACGCCCTGCTACGGCGTGCTGGCGCCCACGTTCCTCGCGGCGGGCTGTGAGGTGGAGTCGGGGCCGCTCGCCACGCTGCTGGCGCGCCGCGCGCGGGGCGGGGCACCGGACGCGGTGGTGGTGTCCCAGCCGGCGAACCCCACGGGCCACTACCTCTCCCACGAGGACCTGATGGCGCTGGCGACGTACGTGGTGGAGCAGCGCTGCCTGTGGGTGTCGGACGAAATCTTCGGGCTGGTGAACCTCTCCAACCCCACGGCGGAGACGGTGCACAGCCCGGTGACGCTGGAGGGCGCGGTGCCCGGCATCGGCGCGCACACGGTGCTCCTGGGCGGACTGTCCAAGGAGTTCGCGGCGGGAGGCCTGCGCGTGGGCTGGCTCGCGACGAAGGACCGGGCACTGGTGGCGGCGCTGCGCGACAGCGCCCCGGGCGTGCTGCACGCGCCCACCGCGCGCGCGGCGGCGTACCTGTACGCGGCCCATGCCAGGGGCCCGGACGGACAGCTGCTCTATCCGGCGCGGCACAAGGCGCTCCGGGCCTTCCTGGCAAGGATGCGGCGCGACCTGGCGGAGAAGCGCGAGCTGCTGTCCGAAGCGCTGCCCGAGGACGGCCGCGCTGAGGCCACCGAGGCGGGCGGCCTCTTCCTCGCACCCCGGATGACGGCCTGGCTGGGCCGCACCGTGGACGGGGTGAAGCTCACGCCGGAGAACCTGCCCCGCATCGTCTACGAGCACACCCACGTGGTGCTCAACGGCGGGGCGTGGTGCGGGGACCCCGAGCGCGTGCGCGCGGTGTTCTCCATCCCCAGGGAGAAGCTGCTCAAGGCCCGCGACCGGCTGCGCGCCTTCGGACAGCGGCTGCGCTGAGCGTGGCGCGGACTACACTCCGCGCATGCTCCGACTCTTCGTCCTGCTCCTCTGCTGCCTGCCGACGGCCGTGCTCGCGGCCTCCGAGTCCTGGTGGGTGACGACCGACCTGTGGGGCAACCCCGCGTACCAGACGCTCACGCTGGAGCGCGCCGGCAAGCGCCTCACCGGGGAGCTGGACGGTGACGCGCTGGAGGGCGAGCGCGTGGGCAACGACATCCGCTTCGTCGTCACCGATGCTGGCAAACAGACGTATGTCTTCAGCGGCAAGGTGGGCGGGGAAACGCTGCGTGGTACCGCGGACTACCCGGACAGCAACAACCCGAAGACGCGCGTGATGCATGCCTTCACGGCCCGGCTGCTGCCCACGCGTCCCGCCGGTCCGCCGCGCGTGCACGACTTCAAGCCGACCACCTGGTCCAACGAGTTCTCCGCCCACCGCAAGCCGGTCCTCACGGTGTGGCCGGGGGACACCGTGCGCACGACGACGCTCGACTCCGGCGGCATGGACGAACACGGCGTCACGCGCGCGCTCTTCGGCAATCCTCAGACGGGCCCCTTCTTCGTCGCCACCGCGAACCCGGGCGACACGCTGGTCATCCGGCTCAAACGTCTGCGATTGAACCGGACGTTCGCCGACAGCCTGGACGGCATCGTGGGCCGGGCCCTCACGCCGGGGCTCGCCGCGAAGGCGACGGAGCTGGGCAAGCCCGTGCGCTGGAAGCTGGACCTGGAGCGCGGCGTCGCGACCCCGGAGGCTCCAACGGAGCGCTTGAAGCACTTCACCGTCCCGCTGCGCCCCATGCTGGGAGGACTGGCGGTGGCGCCGGGGTTCGGGTCCGCGTCCCCGTCCACCGGCGACACGGGCCGCTCCGGCGGCAACATGGACTTCAACGAGGTGGTGGAGGGCAACACCGTCTACCTGCCCGTGTCCCAGCCCGGCGCGCTGCTCTACCTGGGGGACGCGCACGCCGCGCAGGGCGACGGTGAAACGTCGCAGTACGCGCTGGAGACCTCCATGGAGGTCGAATTCACCGTGGACGTGGTGCACGGCAAGGCGCCTCCCTCGACACCTCGCGTGGAGTCCCCCACGCACCTGATGGCGCTGGGGCAGGGCGGCTCGCTGGACGACGCGCTGCGCTCCGCGACGCAGGGCCTCACGCAGTGGCTGGAGCAGGAGTACGGCCTCACCCTGTCGGAGAGCGCGCAGGTGCTGGGCAGCTCCGTGCAGTACGTCGTCGCGAACCTCGCGGGGCGCAGCGTGGGGGTCGTCGCGAAGCTGGAGAAGGCGCGGCTCGCGCCCCTGCGCCCCGCCACGAAGTGACCGTCACCCCGGTGTGCCTCAATGCCTGTGCACCCGTCGCGTCGCCCGAGGCCCGTGGACTCATTTCCTTCCATTGAGGATGTGCTGAAGCAACTGCCGCGAGATGCGCAGCAGCTTCGCCGCGCCGCGCACGCTGCCCTGGGATTTCGCCAGGGCTTCATCCACCAGCGTGTTCCGGACGACGCCCTCCAACTGGTGCAGCGGCACCTGCCCGGCGCTCGCCCGCAGCGCATGCACCAGGTCCGGAGGCCGCGCCAGGGTTTGCGTCCACACCGCCTCCAGTCGCGCCAGGTCCAGGGGTTTGGGAATGAAGGCCCGCACGCCGCCGGAGGCCAGACGGAACGCCTGCTCGGCGGTGGCGTTGCCACTGATGGCGATGACGTGCGGCAGGGGCTCAACCGCTTGCAGATCCGCGAGCAGGGAGTCGCTGGTGCCATCCGGAAGACTGACATCCAGCAGCACGGCATCCGGGGGCTGTTCTCGCAACACCTGACGGGCCGCCGCGAGCGTCGTCACGTGGGTGATGCGCTCGGCGCGGGAGCGCAGCGCGTCCTCCAGCACCGAAGCCAGACGTTTCGAGTCCTCCACCAGCAACAGATGTCGCGCCCGCCCCACTCCGGGAAGCCTACCCTGTATGCCTGAACGCTCCGAGCCTTCCTCTCCCGAACAGATTGCCTACCGTGTGCTGTTGGACGCCTCCAATGATGGTGAGGCGTTGTTGAGCGTGGCCCGCATCGTGTTCTGCGGGCTCATCCTGGTGCGTTACCTGTTGCTGGGCGGCATCCACGCGGAAGGCGGCGTGCCGGCGGCGCTGGTGGAGTTGCCCGTGCTGGGCATCTGCATGGCGGTGTCGGCGGGCTCGGGGTGGGCGGCGCGGCGGCGCCTGTTCGGCCCCTGGCTGCTGGTCGCCTCCGCGGTGCTGGACGCGGTGTTCGCCCATGCCTCGCTGCTGTCCACGATGGCGTGGCATGGCCCCCAGTACACGGGCCTGCTGCGCATGCCCGACCCGGCCGCCTCCGTCGCGGTCGTCTTCATCACCGCCCTGCGCCTGTCGCCCCGGGCCGCGTGGGCGGGCACGCTCGCCACGTTGCTCCTGCTGGGGGGGCTGGTCGCGCTGGACCTCCACCTCAACGCCCGCTTCGTCACCTACGGCCTGTCGGAAGTGGCGCTGCTCGTCATCGTCATTGGCAGCGCGGGGGTGGTGTCCATCGTGACGTGCGACGTCGCCCGGAGGATCGTGCTGCGGGCGGGCCGCGAGAGCGCCCGCGTGGAGAGGACGCGCCGCAACCTGGACCTGCTGCTGCGCGAGCACCACGACGTGAGGACGTTGCTGTCCTCGGCGCGGCTGCGCGCGGAGCTCCTCGTCCGCGACCCGGGCGGCCCCACGTCCTCGCGCTACGCCCAGGCCATCGTGCAGGACCTGCGCGAACTGGGGGACTTCGTGTCCAGCGTGAAGTCCCGTGCGCAGGGGGAACTCGCGATGATCGACGAGGCGGAAGGCGTGGACGTGGGGGCCGCGCTGCACCACGCGGCGCAGGTCGTCCGTGCGCGCTTCTCCCATGTCCACATCCTCGTGGAAGCAGAGGCCCAGGCCTCGCCCCTGCGCGCCCGCATCGTCGGAGGCGAGCGGGGCCTGGCCCACGTGGTGACCAACCTGCTCGTGAATGCCTGCGAGGGCGACGGCCAGCAGGGAGCCCGGACGGTCCGGGTGCGGGTGCGGCCGGGCTCGAGCCCCGCGCACCTGCTGCTGAGCGTGAGCGACGACGGGCCGGGCTTCCACGCGGGGCTGCTGGAGGGCGCGCGCCTCCTGGGGGGAACGACCAAGCGGGACGGGTCGGGGCTGGGCATGCTCCTGGTGGGCGGTCTGGTGGAGGCGAGCGGGGGCTCCCTGCGCGCCACCAATCCGCCGGAAGGAGGCGCGTGCGTGGAGGTGCTGCTGCTCACCGATGCGTGAGTCGCCGCCCCCGTCAGGGGCCGTGCAAGAAGTTTGGCAGTGTTCGCATCGAGGGCTTCCCGGCAGGGTGCTTCGTGAGCCCGCGCTTCCGGGAGGCGCGGGTGTGGTGTCTGTCCATTCCCCGAACCCCACGAAAGAGAAGCCACACCATGTCTGGAATCCATTCCCTGGGTGCCCTGTCCCGCCGCGCCTTCGCCACGTTGGTCGCCGCCTTCGCCCTGGCCTTCATCACCCTGGCGCCGGGCGACGCGCACGCCTACGACGAGTCCCTGCGTGTCTCCTATATCCGCGTGAAGATCACCACCGGCGGGGATGACCTGCGCACCGCGAGCCTCGCCGTCGCCCAGCTCAAGTACCTGTCCCTGACGGGCAGCCAGCAGACCGCCAGCGGCAACCTGAACAACTACGTCGGCTGGGGCAACTACACGGAGAACACCGTGACCTACGCGGTGCCGGGCGACGTCTACGTGGACCGCCTGCTGGAGTTCGCCGTCCAGTTCACCTCCGGCCAGCCCAACATCTTCTCCACGGGGGACAACTGGAACATGAACAGCATCACCGTGACCGCGGTCCTGTCGAACTCGACGGAGACCATCCTGCTGACCATGGCCGGCAACCCCCTGCACCGCTTCCAGAGCGACAACTTCACCCGCTGGGCCGTCACGTTCTGAGCGACGAAGCTTCCGGTGGACCGGGCGCAACGGTGAGGTAGGCCGGGGTGGGCCTCCCGGACCAGAAATGCCGTGTCGAATTCGCGGCCCCTCGTTCGACGTGGAGCTGAAGCCTCCTGGGATGCACCCGGGAGGCACCTTCGTCTGGAACAGGAGCCGTCCCCCATGGCCATCAAGCTCGCCGTCGCCGCCCTCATCCTCCTCGCCGCGCTGGGGACCTTCATCGCCACCCGCCCGGACCGCTTCAGCGTCGAGCGCCACGCCCAGGTCCACGCCTCCCCGGAGGTCGTCTTCGCGATGATCAACGACCTGCGCCAGTTCGACGGGTGGTCGCCGTACCGCTTCGAACTCGCGCCGGGCCTGAGCAAGTCCTTCGACGGGCCGGCCACGGGGCAGGGCGCCAGCTACACCTGGGAAGGGGGAAGCAAGGCCGGCGCGGGGCGCATGACCCTCGTGGAGAGCCGGCCCTCGGAGCGCGTCGTGCTCAAGCTGGAGTTCTTCAAGCCGTTCGCCGCCACGAACCAGACCGTCTTCACGCTCGCGCCCGTCGAGGGCGGCACCCGGGTGAGCTGGCGCATGGAGGGGGAGAACACCCTGATGGGCAAGGCGTTCTCGCTCGTCGTGAACATGGACACGATGCTGGGCAAGGACTTCGAGAAGGGGCTTGTGAACCTGGATGCCGCCGCGCGAAGCGGAACGCAGGCGGCCTCCCAGAGCGCCCAGGCCGGCACGGCGACGCCCACGTCCGCGCTCTAACCGAGCGCCGCGTACGCCGCCTTCGAGAACGCCACGGCGAAGGCCTCATCGTCGGGGCCCGACATGATCCGCTGGGTGAGCAGCAGCGCGACCAGGTCCTGGTCGGGGTCGATGAAGAACGTGGTGCCGAAGCCGCCGGCCCAGCCATAGCGACCGGCCGTGGGGGAGATGCCATCCGGCCGCGTCGTGACGCTTCCGCCGAAGCCCCAGCCGGAGGTGTCCCAGAAGCCCGGGAAGAAGGGCGAGGCGGCCTTCTGCTCGGGGGGGATCTGATCCGTCAGCATCTGCTGGAGGCTCTCGGGGGACAGCAGGCGCGTCGCACCGTGGCGGCCCTGGTTCAGCAGCATCCGGCAGAAGGTGAGGAAGTCGTCGGCGCTCGACACCAGCCCGCCGCCCTGCCCGCCGCCCGCGAGGAAGGCGGGTGGATGTGACAACAGGCCCGACCGGGGGCTGTCCCAGGCCGTGAGCGCTCCGGTGCCGGGGGCTCGCTGGTAGGCGGTCGACACCCGGTCCAGCTTCTCCTGCGGCACGCTGAACGCGGTGTCGTTCATGCCCAGGGGCTTGAAGAGGCGCTCGGAGAGGAAGTCATCAAAGCCCATCCCGGAGGCGCGTGCGACCAGCACGCCCAGGACCTCGAAACCGGTGTGATACATCCACCGTTCTCCCGGGTGATGGATGAGCGGCAGCGCTCCCAGGCGCCGCATGAATTCGTCGGGCGTGTGGGGAATGGGCTCGAAGCCGGGCGCCACCCGCTCCGCCTGCATCGCCTTCTGGATGGGGTAGGTGTTCGGAGGCGCCATCACCGCGCCCGTTCCCAGCCGCAGCGTGAGCAAGTCCCGCACCGTGATGGGGCGGCGCGCCGGAACGGTGTCCTCCAGCGGGCTGTCGAGCGCGCGCAGGACGCGGCGGTTCGCCAGCTCCGGCAGCCACCGGTCGACGGGGCCATCGAGTTGGAGCCTTCCGTCCTCCACGAGCATCAGCGTGGCCACGGCCGTGACGGGCTTGCCCATGGACGCGATGCGGAAGAGGGTGTCGCGCCGCATGGGCACGCCGGACTGGAGGTCCTGCACGCCCAGCGCATCCACGTGGACCTGAGCCCCTCGCGCCACCAGCGAGACGAGGCCGGGCAGCCCGCCCTGTTCGACAGGGCCGCGCAGCACGGAGGACACCGCGGCGAGCCCTTCGCGGGTCAGTCCTCCTGAAGCCCGTCTGGGCGAGGGGGGCGATTCCGTCCGGCCTGTCGGTGCCATGGCGCGTCTCCTCCAGGTTCAAGACCGTCAACGCGCGCCGGCCTCCGGGACTTCGCGCGCGGGCGGGCGGCCAGGCGAGGGCTCACCGCTTCGCGAGCATGAAGGCGGTGATGGAGTAGCGCTGATGGCCCTGCGCCGCGGGCATCCACTCCGTCACGCGGTGCGGGGCGTTCACGGCGCGGAAGATGAACACCGAGTTGAAGATGGGCGGGACGCGCATCAGGTCCCGGTCGCCGTCCGGGTGCGGGAAGGCGAGGACCCCGCCGAAGCCCTGTTCCCAGGGGCGGGTGAAGTTGTAGACGACCGCGAGCCCTTCCTCGTCCGTGTCCCGGTGCTCCGGGAACTGCTCGCCCACGTCCATGCGCGACACCTGGACCTGCCGGGTCTCCAGCTTCTGGGGCCAGCCCACGAGCGCCGCGTGGAAGTCCGCGCCGTCCTCGCTCGCGAGCCACGCGCAGAAGTCCGACAGGACGCCGGGCGCCTGCTGCGCCAGCGGCGCGATGTGCAGCGGATAGGGCCCGTGGTGGTGGCGCTGGAAGCGGGCGTCGCGGAGCGCCTGGTGCATGGCCTCGGCGCGCTCGGGCAGGAGCATGCGCTGGAGGCAGACGTGCGGCACGCGTCCACCGGAGATGAACTCGTGGCGGATGGCGTCGTGCAGCTTCGGGGATGCGTCCGCGAGCGGGGACCACCCGGCCGCGGACGCAGGGAACGCGCTCGGCGGCTTCGCGCGGACGTGGCCGAAGACGCTGTCGGCGAAGTGCGCGACGAAGAAGCCGCTGGGGCGCTCAGGCCTTGGCGACCAGGTAGCTGGCGAGTCGGGTGATGACTTTTCCGTCGCGCGGATCATCGAAGAAGGAGATGGCGGGAGTGGGGTTGAATTCAAGGGCCACGAACTCGCCCTCGGGGGTCCGGCGCAGGTCCACCGCCGTGAAGACCATGCCCAGCGCCTTCGCGCCGCGGATGCACAGCTCCCAGGCCTCCTTGGGCAGGCGGCCGGGCTTCACCTTGTCCAGGTTCTGCCGCGCGTCCACCACACCCTCGGTGGGGATGCGGAACGCCGCCACGGGCTCACCGTCGAGCACGTAGGCGCGGAACTCGTCGCCCTGGATCTGCTGCTGGAAGAGGACCGGGCAGTTGGCGAGCAGCGCCATCCGCTCCTCGGTGAGGTCCGCTTCGCCAATCTTCTGCACGAGCGCGCCGCCGCCCAGCGGCTTGTAGATGACGGCCTTGTGGCGGGCGACGAACTCCCGCACCGCGTCCGCGGAGGCGGTGCCCAGGCTCGCGGGCACGGGGATCTTGTGCCGCCGCAGCAGGGCCAGCTGGTGGAGCTTCAGGTAGTGCAGCTCCACCGCCTCCATCGGGTTAATGAAGGAACACCCGCGCTTGTTGAGCGAGCGCAGGACGGAGTGCAGCAGCGACTGACGCTCCCGTTCCGCGAGGTACTGCTCCTGCCAGCGCGGGAAGTTCCGCGCGGACAGGGCTTCGGCCTCGGGGACCGGGAGCGAGAGCCGGATGGCCTTGATGTAGAACGAGCGCAGGTCGCTGAGACATTCACCGTCCCAGAGCACGTCGCCGTCCTCCCAGCTCAGCGTGGCGGAGTCGGGCACCTTGTCGGTTTCCACGACGATGGCTCGCGCGCGTCGGCGCTCCACCGCTTCAGCGACGAAGCGGGTGGCGTCATCCGTCCGCGAGCCGATGATCACGACCTTCTTCATGGACGCCATGGGGACCGTGACTCCGCCAGGAGGCTGCTCAGACCGGGCTGTCCATGCGGACCTTCAGCACCTGGGTGTCCAGCGGCTTGATGTCGAGCTTCGGCGGCTTGAACGAAGGCTCGGACGGGCCACGGATGGGGTCGTCGGAGATGATCTTCACGATGACGCCGTCATCGATGTCCTTGATGCTGCCGTCACCGCCGCCCTTGATGGGGTTGGTGGGCTCGTCCGCGATGACCTTGACGATGTGGTCACCGATCTTCAGGCCGGAGTCCGTGCCACCCTTGATGGGGTTGGTGGGCTCGTCCGCGACGATCTTCACGATGTGATCATCGATGAGACCCGACGTCCCGCCGCCCGTGACGGGGTTGGTGGGCTCGTCCGCGACGATCTTCACGATGTGATCGTCGATGAGGCCCGGCGTCCCACCGCCCGTGACGGGGGTGGTGGGCTCGTCCGCGATGACCTTGATGGGCCCGTGCGGGAAGCCGATGTCCTTGAAGTCGCCCTTGCCGCCGATGTTGCCCTTGAAGCCGATGTCACCGCCGCCCGTGACGGGGTTGGTGGGCTCGTCCGCGACGATCTTCACGATGATGCGGTCATTGACCTTGAGGCCCGTGTTCTCGCCCTTGACGGGGGTGGTGGGCTCGTCCGCGATGACCTTCACGATGACGCGGTCATTGACCTTGAAGCCCTCCTTGCCGGACTTCGGGGCAGGCTTCGTCTGCTCGAAGCTGTCGCCCGCGCGCTTGGGGGCCTTCTTCAGCTCGGGCGCGCCAGCGGGCTTGCCCTCGGTGGTGGCGCTCTTCGGCGCGGTCTTGGGCGTTGAAACGAATCCCGGCGGAGACTTGATCTTGGTCATAGGGGGTCCTTTGCGATGGGTTATCGCGCCGGATGCCCCGGGAGTTGCTTGATTCTCCGAGGATGAGAGTCCTGCTCGCCCGCTTGCTTCCGCCCTGCCGTCCGCGCCGCGAAAGTCCCTGTGACTACGGGGACTTGGAGGGCCGGTGGTACAGCTTGCGCAGCTCCTCCTTGGCCTCCTGGAGCGCGCGCTTCCGGGAAGCCGGGAGATTCCGCCCCGCGCGGTTTCCGTAGAACGTGAGCATCGACATGGCGGACTGGAACGGTGAAGCCTTCCGCCGGGTGCTGCGTTCGGCGGAGCGTTTCACCGAGCGTGCGATCTCCTTCGGGGAGAGGGTGAAGACCCGATCCTCCAGCGTCATCGCGTCGCTGTGCTCCGTCACCGCCTGGGACCAGCGTCCCTGCTTCGGTGCATGGGACGCGGTGGTCTTCTTCCGGGTGGGGGCGCGCTTGCGGGGCGCGTTGTGGCCCCGCGTCTTCCGGGTGGCGGCTGCCATCGCGTTCTACCTCCCCGTCCGGGGCTTGCCCCGCTGCGCCGCGCTCTTCTCCTGGGCCGGCGGGGTCTGCTTGGAAGCGCGTGTGGGGCCTGGCTCCTCGCGGATGAACTCCCCCTGGACGGTCAAGGGACGCTTGTCCTCGCGTGGGCCCTTCCTGGCTTTGTCGGGGGGCTGCTTGTCGGGCATGGATTCCTCCTGACGGGCTGAGCGCGCCATTGATCCAAACCTGTGGCCGCGGCGCGGAGGGACAAGGTGGGGTGTCGCGCCAGCTATCGCACCGCCTCCCCTGGCTGCTCGTCTGGTCGCCCACCGTTCATGGGAAGGGCCCGTCCGCGTAGGCTCCGCGTCCATGTCTTCCGGAGGGGAGCAGTCCTTGAAGTGCCTGAAGCCGCGGTGGGGTGTCCTGGCGTTGCTGCTCGCTTCGTGCGCGGCGCACGAACCCACCCGCGCGGGGGAACGGGACGACGCGGTGGCGCGGGACCTGCGCGCGCGCATCTACCTGGCGAAGGGCGAAGCGGCCGCCGAGTCCCGGCAATGGGGCGTGGCGGCGGCCTCCTTCGCGATCGCCCGCGCCTCCCAGGACTCGCTGGCGGCCCGGTGGGGACAAGGGCAGGCGTCGGGCCGGGCCTCCACGCTGCGCTGGACACAGTCGTTCGAAGGCTCCGTCCTCGCCGTGGCGTTCTCGCCGGATGGGCGGGTGCTGGCCTCCGCGGGCTACGACTCCGTCGTGCGGCTCTGGGACGTGGATCACGGTGGATTGCTGGCGGAGCTCAAGGGCCACACGGCGGAGGTGCACGCCGTGGCCTTCGCGCCGGACGGCCGGTGGCTGGCGTCCGCCGGCAGGCCCGGGGAGATTCGCGTCTGGGATTGGCGGCAGGGGCGTCAGGTGGCCCTGTATCAAGGCCATACGGACGTCGTGCGGGGGCTGGCGTTCTCACCCGGGGGAGAGCGGTTGGCCTCCGGAGGCCTGGACAAGACGGTGCGCATCTGGAGCGTGGCCACCGGAGCCGAACACCTGCGCTTCGAACATGACGAGCATGTGATTGCCGTGGCCTTCTCCACGGATGGCCAGCGCCTGCTCTCCACGAGCATGGACCGGAGCGCGCGGGTCTGGGACCTGGAGGCGCGCAAGGAAGCGCATCGCCTCATCGGTCACGAGGAGAAGGTGGAGTCGGGGGCTTTCTCCCTGGACGGGCAGCGGATCATGACCGCGGCGGCCGACCACGCCCTGCGCTTCTGGGATGCGCGGTCGGGGCAGCTCGTGAACGTCCTGCGAAACAGTGGGGATGTGTCGGCCGCGGCCATCGACCCCGCGTTCACGCTCGTCGTCCAGGCGGGATGGGATGGGCGCGTCCAACTTGTCGATGCGCGCGGCGGAGCCCTGTTGGAGCGGCTGGATGCGCACCGTGGGTTCGTGATGTGCGTGGCGTTGTCTCCTGACGGGTACACCTTTGTTTCCGGCGGGATGGAGGGCGTCTTGAAGGTCTGGTCCAGGCCGCGCGCTCCGCTGGACGTGCTCCTGCGCGGACATGAGGCGTGGGTGGAGGCGCTGGCGTTCTCCCAGGAGCAGGAGCTGCTCTCCGGCGCGGAGGATGGGTTGCGACGGTGGCGCCTCGCGGACTGGAGCAGCGTCGCGTCGAGCGCGGAAGGGACGGAGGCCGTGGGGTCCCTGGCCGTGAGTCCGGACCGGAGGCTGGTCGCGGCGGGCACGTTGAAGGGACGGGTGCGGGTGTTGGAGGCCGGCTCGGGCCGACCCCTGCTGGACCTGTCGGGTGTGAACGGCTCCGTGCGCGCGGTGGCGTTCAGCCCGGATGGGAAGACGCTCGCCGCGGCGGGAGACCCGGACATCCACCTCTGGTCCCTGCCCGAGGGCACGCCCGTGGGACGGCTCCAGGGGCACATGGGGAAGCTCTGGGCCCTGGCCTTCGATGCCACCGGGCATCGGCTCGCCTCGGGCGGAGCGGACAAGACCGTGCGCACCTGGGATGTGGCCACGCGTCAGCCGCTGCTGCGACTCGAAGCGGGGGAGCGGGTCCGGGCGGTGGCGTTCACGCCGTCCGGCGACCGGCTGGTGACGGCGGGCATGCGGCAGCCCCTTCGGGTCTGGGACGCGGTGCAGGGCCGGTTGTTGCAGACGCTGGATGAGGGCACGGCGGGCATCCTGTCCCTGGCCCTGTCACCGGATGGGCGGTTCCTGGCCTCGGGGGGCCTGGATGCGGAGGTGAAGGTCTGGGGCCTGCCATCCGGAGAGCTGATGGGCCGCGTTGGGGGCCAGCAGGGTTTCCTGTCGGCCCTGGCCTTCTCGCCCGACGGGACGGTCATGGCGTCAGCGGCCTCCGACCGGACCGTGCACCTGCTCGGGTTCCAGGCCCTGGCCCATCCGCCCCCGGCGGGGACGGGGATTGAAGACCTCCTGCGACGCCATGGGCTGCTCTGGGATGAGGCCCACTTCCTCCTCCAGCACCGCTGAGACGGCGCGGGGATGCTCAGCGAGCGGCGGCGGCCCCGGCGCTTCCGGAGGTCGCCCGGGCGCGCAGGTCGCGCTTGAAGCCCATCGAGAAGAGCACGAGGGTGATGAGGTACACGGGCTCGATGAAGAAGAGCAGCGGGCCGCCCAGGGACAGCCCGTGGGTCTTCTTCTCGAAGAGGATGTGCGCGCCCACCACCAGCGCGAAGCGCACCACCATCACACCCACCGCGATGCCCACGGCGGTCCCGGTGGGAAGGCGCGACACCGCCTCGGCGGCCGCGAGCGTGGGCAGCAGGGGGATGGCCATGAGCAGGCCCGCGGTCCACTCCAGCGTCACGGCGTAGAGGACCACCGCGAGCACCAGCAGGTGCGCGGCCGTGAGGGACAGCCCGGGCACCGGCAGGTGCACCCAGGACAGGGGCACGAGCAGGGAGAAGGTGAACAGGTAGGCCCCCACGAAGTGCACGGCGCGGCTGACGCCGTTCTCGTGCAGGGGCAGCCAGGGGCGCAGCTTGTCGGCGAAGCTCATGAGGGGTGAATGTAGGCCACTTCCGGCCACGTTTCCTGGGCGAATGCGCCCCTGCCCGGCCGGGGTGACGGTTCCGTGTCGACAGCCTCCCCGCGTCTCTCCCGGAGCCGCCGCCCGCGACATCGCCAGTCATTGGCGTGCTCAGGACGGGTGTTTGTCATTGCTCCAAGGTGGCGCTCGGCCCCGCCAGGGGCCACTGAAAGACAGGCGAACTCTGCCGGCAATCCTTGCCTGGGGCAGGCAGCTATTGCCGTAAATGCATACAGCGGTCCCCCGTCATCGAAGGCAGGCGAACTCTGCTGTCGGTGGAGCCCCAAAGGCAGGCGTAATCTGCTCTTCCCAGGGCGTCCGCCAGAGGAGCGGGGAACAAGTCCAGTTACATTGAATTAACCGGATTAAGTTGCTTGATACGAGATTTCAGCTATCGCTCTGGCTATTCTGATGCTATGTCCCGCGCCGCCGGTTGCGATGAAACAGTTCGCCGGCGTGACCCGTCATGGGTCGTGGTTTCAGAGGGGGAGTGATGGGAAGACACTGTAGCGGTATGGGGATGCATTCGACGACCGCCTGACGAGCCGCCTCTGGAGGGGCGTTCGGTAGCGCACGCGTTCTTCCTTCCAGCGGGCTCCAATCCATTGCCAGAAAACCGTGGCCGGTCTGGACGCGTCTCCAGGACGGACCGCCACGTGCTTCGCCGTGTCGTGGGTGCCTTGGGGGCCCTCACGTCGCTGGCGCTGACGGACCCGTTTTATCTCGAAGGAAGCAGCCTGCTATGTGCGGATTCATTGGCGTCTACCAGCGTACTCCCTCGTCCTTTGACGAGCGGGCCCTCATCACCGCGCTGACCACCCTCCACCACCGTGGACCCGACGAGCGCAGCCTGTGGCATGACCCGGCCGGCCGCGCGGTGCTGGGGCACGTCCGCCTGAGCATCATCGGTCTGGACAACGGCAAGCAGCCCATCGTCGCGGACCAGGGTGACCTGGCCCTGGTGGTCAACGGCGAGCTCTACGACCACGAGCGGATCCGCCGGGAGCTCCAGGCGCTCGGGTGTGAGTTCAAGACGGACTCCGACAGTGAGATCGCCCTGCACCTGTACCGCCGCTCGGGCCTCGCGGGCCTCAAGCAGCTGCGCGGCGAGTTCGCCATCCTGCTGTTCGACCGCCAGCGCCGCCTGATGCTGGCCGTGCGCGACCGCATGGGCATCAAGCCGATGTTCTACGCCCAGCACCGGGGCGCCTGGTACTTCGCGTCGGAGATCAAGGCCCTGCTGGCCGCCGGGGTCCCCGCGGAGTGGGACGAGGACGCCTACGCGAGCCGCGCCTTCTATCTGCGCGACCACACCCTCTTCAAGGGCGTGCGCAGCGTGCAGCCGGGCTGCTGGGTGATGGCGGACAGCGGCGGGCTGCACCACGGCCGCTACTGGGACATGGAGTTCGCCCGCCAGGACGCGCCGGATCCGTCCGACGAGCAGGGCATGATCGAAGCCGTGCGCGCCGCGGTGGAGAAGTCCGTGAGCCTGCGCCTGCGCGCCGACGTGCCCATGGGCGTCTACCTGAGCGGCGGCATTGATTCCTCCGCCATGCTGGGCGTGGCGACGCAGCTGTCCGGGCAGCCGCTGGACGCGTTCAACCTGTCCTTCACGGACATGGATGACTACGACGAGAACCGCTTCGCCCGGCTGGCCGCGGAGCACAACGGGGCGCGCTTCCACACGGTGGCCGTGTCCCAGGACGACCTGGCGGATCACTTCGAGCAGGCGCTCTGGCACAACGAGACGCCGTTCTTCAACGCGCACGGCGTGGCCAAGTACATCCTGAGCCGGACGGTGCGCGACGCCGGGATGAAGGTCGTCCTCACCGGCGAGGGCGCCGACGAAGTGTTCGCCGGCTACCCGCACTTCCGCCGCGACATGCTCCTGTACAACCCGGAGCGCCAGGACCCGAAGGTGGTCACCCAGCTGCGCCAGCGCATCCAGGAGAGCGAGAACGGCTACCAGCGGCCGGACATGCCCCAGGACATCCACTGGATGGTGGAGCAGCTCAGCCACGGCGTGTCCTGGCTGGACAACCAGGCCGGCTGGTTCAAGGCCCTGGAGGCCCTGTACCGCAAGGACTTCCGCGACCGCTTCGAGGGCACGGACCCCTACCGCCAGTTCTACGACCGCCTGGACCACCGCAACCTGGAAGGCCGCGACCCGGTCCACAAGTCCATGTACCTGTGGGCCAAGTCCTACCTGCCCAACTTCGTGCTCACCACGCTGGGCGACCGCATGGAGATGGCCAACAGCATCGAGGGCCGCGTCCCCCTGTTGGACCACCACGTCGTGGAGCTGGCCTGCCAGATGCCCGTCTGGATGAAGGTGCGCGGCTCCACGGAGAAGTACGTGTTCCGCGAGGCGATGAAGTCCTACCTGCCGGACGCCCTCTACAAGCGCAAGAAGCATTACTTCCGCGCGCCCCCGGCCACGCTCCAGCAGAAGGGCCGGCTGTACCAGCTGGTGCGCGACGTGCTGAACGGCTCGGAGCTGGACTCGCTGCCCTTCTTCGACCCGGCCCGCGTGCGCGACCTGCTCAACCGCCTGCCGCAGTTGAGCGCCCATGAGCAGGGCCTGTTGGACCCGATGCTGATGGAGCTGACCAGCCTCTGCCTGTTGCAGAACCGCTACTCGCTGCGCTCCTCCAACACCCAGCCCCTGTGGAGCGCCCGCGAGGAGGCGGCATGAGGGTCGCCATCATCGGCGCGGGCCTCAACGGCCTGGCCTGCGCCGTCATGCTCAAGCGCCTGGGCGTGGACTGCGTCGTCTTCGAGCGTGGCAAGGGACCCCGGGACTCGGGCACGGGCATCTACGTGTGGCCGCAGGCCATGCAGGTGCTGCGCTTCGTGCTCAAGGACCGGAAGTTCCTCTCCCGGGGCCAGCCCATCGAGTTCCTGGACACGCACGACAAGCACGGCCGGCTCATCCACAGTCAGCCGGTGCGTCCGGACGGGCTGGGCCTGCCCGCGCCCGCGATGATGTTCCTTCGCACGGAGCTGTTCCGCCTGCTGGCGGACAGCCTGGAGGAGGACGACATCCACTACGACATGGGTTGCGAGAAGCTGGAGAACCTGGGCGACCAGGTGCGCCTCACCTTCACCAACGGCCACCGCTTCGACTTCGACCTGGTCGTGGGCGCGGACGGCGTCTCCTCCACGACGCGAGGGTTCGTCAACCCGGGGCTCCAGCCGCATGACACGGGGCTCGTGGCCAGCCGGGGCGTGGTGACGTTCGACTCGCCCCTCTTGCACTCCGACCGCTGTCAGATCTTCACGTCCCACCACTCGCGCGTGGTGACCTATCCGCTCAGCAAGGCCAGCTCGCTGCGCTACTGGTTCGCCGCCTACCAGCACAAGAACCAGCCCCTGCTGGACAGGCAGGGCCTGTTGGAGCTGTTCGCGCCGCTGCCGGAGGACCTGCTGCGGATGATGGCGCGGACGCCGGAGGAGGACATCCTCACCCACAAGCTCAAGGCGCTGACGGGCGAGGGCCAGTGGTTCCGGGGCCGCGTGGTGATGCTGGGCGACAGCATCCACGCGATGCTGCCCACCCTGGGCTACGGGCTGACGCTGGGGCTGGAGAACGGCTTCATGCTGGCCCAGGCGCTGGTGGGCCACTGCGACGCGGACCTGGAGACGGCGCTCAAGCGCTATGAAATCCGCGCGGCGCGGCGCTCGCGGGAGATGCTCCAGGTGATGAACGACTTCACCCAGCTCTACTACTTCGAACCGGAGGGCGAGGTGTCCCCGGCGCGGCTGTCCCCCATCGTCCAGCGCTTCCAGCACCTGGCGCAGACCACGGTCTTCTAGGTGGGCACGGACGCCATGACACAAGCCTTCCGGGAGCAGGTGCGCGCCTTCGTCAACGACCATGTGCGGCCCCATGTGGACGCCTGGGAGCGCGAGGGTGCGTACCCGCTGGAGCTCTACCGGCAGGCGGGCCGGGCGGGCCTGCTGGCCCTGGGGAAATCCCCGGAGCAGCTCCCCGACGACCCCCGGGCGCTGGCGGTGCTGGTGGAGGAGCTGACCCTGGGCGGCGCCCAGGGCATCACCATGGGGCTGGCGTCGCACTTCGTCAGCCTCAAGGCGGTGCAGGGCAGCGACGCCCAGGTGGCGGCGCGGGTGGTGCCGGCGGTGCTCAAGGGCGACCAGGGCATCGTCCTGGCGCTGACCGAACCCCAGGCGGGCTCCGACCTGCGCGCCTTTGAATGCCGGGCGGAGTCGCGCGGGGGCGAATACCGGCTCACCGGGGAGAAGAGCTTCATCTGCAACGGCGGCCGCGCGGACCTGCTGCTGGTGGGCGCGGTCCACGAGGGCGCCCTGGCGCTGTTCCTGGTCGAGGCAAAGGCGCCCGGGGTGAGCAGCACGCGGCTGGCGTGCCTGGGCTGGCGGTGCCTGCCGCTCGCCTCGCTGCGCTTCGAGGCGGCGCCCGCGCGGCTCCTCATCGCCGGACGCGAGGCGGGGCGCCTGCTCCAGACGTGCCTGCAGCAGGAGCGGCTGAACCTGGCGGTGATGGCGGTGGCGTCCGCGGAGCTGGCGCTGCGGGACACGGTGGCGCACTGCCGCGCGCGCCGGGTGGGCGGCGAGGCGCTGCTGGACAAGTCCGTCCTGCGCCAGCGCCTGGCGGAGCGGCACTCTGAATTGAGCGTGGTGCGGGTGTACGTGGAGCAGGCGGTGCGCTGGCAGGCGGAGGGACAGCTGTCCCCGGCGCAGGCCGCCATCGCCAAGAACTCCGCGGTGGACGTGCTGGAGCGCATCGCGCACGACGCGGTCCAGTTGCATGGGGCGCACGGCTGCGTCGAGCCGGCCCGGGTGGAGCGCATCTACCGCGACGCGCGGCTGCTCGGCATTGGCGGGGGCGCGCGGGAAGTCATGCTGGAAGTCATCGGACGGGCCTTGTGACGGGAGACACGATGAAGGACCTGAGTGAACACGCCCGGGCGCACTCGCAGGCGCTCCTGGAGCATGCGTACCAGCGCTATTGCGGCCTGCGCCTGATCGAGCAGCGCGCCGGCTTCTGCCAGTGCCGGCTGCGCGTCACGGAGGCCATCGACAACCTGAGCCACACCCTGCACGGCGGGGTCATCTACTCCATGCTGGACGTGGTCAGCATGCTGGCCACCCTGCCCATGCTGGGGCCCGACGAGTACGCGCTCACCAACAGCTTCAACAGCATGATGATGTCGGCCACCCCCCTGGGCGCGGAGGTGCTCTTCGAGGCCCACGTGCTGCGCAGCGGCCGCAACCTCATCTTCACCCAGAGCCAGGCCTGGAAGATCGCGGACGACGGCCAGCGCACGCAGATCGCCTCCGCGCAGCTGAGCAAGTTCCGCATGCGCGTCGACTGGCAGGACGGCGCGGCCCGCAAGGGCTGATTTCAGCCGCGCTTCCCCCCGGCGGCGTGACTCCAGCCCGTGTCGCTCGCGAAGCGCCGGGCCAGGAAGTCCACCCACGCGCGGATCTTCGGGGTGATGGTGCGCCCCGGCGCGTGCACGGCCCAGATGGACAGGTCGGGCAGCGCGTAGTCGTCCAGCACCTCCACCAGCTGTCCGCCCCGCAGCTCCTCCGCCACCGCGAACAGCGGGAACTGCCCGATGCCGGTGTGCCCCAGCACGGCCATCTTGAGGGCCAGGCTGCTGTTGGCCTGCAGGGGCCCGGTCGTCTCCACCAGGGACTCCTCGCCCCCGGGCCCGCGCAGCTTCCAGGCCGTGCCGGAGGCCAGGTAGGTGTACTGCACGCACCGGTGCTGCTTCAGGTCCTCCGGGCGGTGCGGCGTACCGTGGCGGTTCAGGTACGCGGGCGTCGCGCAGATGACGCGGCGGCTGGACGCGAGCTTCCTCGCCACGAGGGAGGAGTCCGGCAGCGTCGCGATGCGGATGCAGACGTCGAAGCCGTGCTCCACCAGGTCCACCACGCGGTCATCCAGTTGGATGTCCAGGTCGATCTCCGGGTAGCGCTCCAGGAACTCCGGCATCGCGGGCACCACCTGCATGAGCCCGAAGGTCATCGGCAGGCTCACGCGCAGGCGTCCGCGCGGCTTGCTCCGCAAGAGCAGCACCTCCGCCTTCGCCGCCTCCAACTCGTCCGTCATCCGCTGGCACCGCGCCGCCAGGGCCCGCCCCTCCGCCGTCGGCGACAGCTTGCGCGTGGTGCGGTGCAGGAGCCGGACGCCCAGCGTGCTCTCCAGCAGCATCACCTGCTTGCTCACGGTCGCCTTCGACAGCCCCAGCGATTTGGCCGCCACCGTGAAGCTGCCGGTCCGCACCACCTCGGCGAACGTGAAATAGGGCGCGACGTGCTCCATTGGTCACCTCCAGGAAACAATCCTTTTCCCTCCTGCGCGTAGTGTCCAGTCGTCAACCCGCTCTATAGGGAAGTCATGGTTTCCCGAGGTCCGGTCCTCCGGGTGCACGTGGCGCTGTTCCTGGCCGCGACGGCCTGCACCCCCCCAGCGAATGAAGTGCCTCGCGCCGAGGCGGCGGGCGTGTCGCGGGTGCTGACGTCCACGGCGCCGGAGCCGTCCTTCCGGCTGGCCGCGCGCAAGGGCCCACGTCCGGAGACGAGCGACGCGCCTCCGGGCACGCCGCTGGCGCACCGGCAGTTGAGCCAGCAGTCCCCCACGGACATCCAGGAGCGCCTCTTCACCCGCGCGGCGGCGCTGCCGGACGTGACGGTGGCGCCCAGCGGCATCTCCGTGCCGGGGGCGCGTGCGTTCTGGCTGCGGCCGGAGTCCGTGCGAGGCCCCCGGGCGGCGTTCCAGGTGGGGACGGAGTTCGCGCACATCCACCCGGCGGAGGACGGCAGCCTGCACCTGAAGTTCCCGCCGGAGCTGGCGCGGCAGGTGTTCCAGCAGGGCTGGGGCATGCCGCATCCGCGCTCGGGAACGCCGATGCTTTTCGGACCTCGCGACGCGGACGAGCTTGAGGTCGTGTGGCAACTGCTGTTGCGCTCCTACGCCTGGGCCCATGACGGCCAGGTGGTGGGAGTGACTGTCGAATGACTCAACCTGAACTTGAGAAGAGGCGGAACATGAAGATCCTTGTCACGGGCGCGACGGGCTACATCGGCGGGGCGGTGGTGGATGCGCTCAAGAAGGCGGGCCACCAGGTCCTGGGCCTCGCGCGTTCCGAGGATGCGCGCAACAAGCTCACCGGCCGGGGCGTCCAGGCCGTGGCGGGCGACCTCGCGGACACCGCGGGGCTGGCCGCCCTGGTGAAGAACCTGGACGCGGTTGTCTGGACGGCGACGACCAACAGCGAGGCCGTGGACGCGCCCGCCGTCGCGGCGGTGCTGGACGCGCTCAAGGGCACGAACAAGACCTTCGTCTACACCAGCGGCGTCTGGGTGCACGGCGACACGCGCGGCAACATCGTGAACGAGGACACCCCGCTGAGCGCGGCGGCGCTGGTCGCCTGGCGCCCGGCCGTGGAGCAGCGCACGCTGAACACGGCGGGCGTGCGCGGCATCGTCATCCGTCCGGGCATCGTCTACGGGCGCGGCGCCGGCATCCCCTCCATGCTCAGCGCGTCCGTGAAGGACGGCGGCGCCGCCCGCTTCATGGGCACGGGTGAGAACCACTGGCCGGTGGTGTTCGTGGAGGACCTGGCGGACCTCTATGTGCGCGCCGTCGAGCAGGCCCCCGCTGGCACCGTGCTGGTCGCCGTGCAGGGCCCGCCCCTGAAGGTGAAGGAGATCGCCGCCGCGGCGAGCGAGGGCGCTGGCGCGGGTGGCAAGACGGTCGCGTGGCCCCTGGAGGAGGCGCGCAAGCAGTTTGGCGCCTTCGCCGACGCGCTGGCCCTGGACCAGAAGTTCTCCGCGCAGAAGGCGCAGACGCTGCTGGGCTGGGCGCCCAAGGGCCCCGGCATCATCGACGAGCTGCGCACCGGTTCCTACGCGCGACGCTGAAGCAGGCGGCTTTCGCTCGCGCGCCGGTGCCTCCAACACCGACGCGCGCGCAAAGCGCCTCCACCGGAAAGCGAGGGCTTCCGGTCCGGATGTGAAGGCGGCGTCCAGGGGCGGGGGTGGGGCCCCCGCGAGTGCCGGCCCGCCTTGAAGCAATGACACACCCGCAATCCCATCCACCGCGTCCGCGGTGCACGGGAGGCGTGTGCTTGAAGCAATCAACCGAAGAACCCGAGGGGGAAGTCATGCAGGTGGGCCTGGAAGCAATCGGTGTCGCGGTTCCTGACACGTATGTGGAGTTGGCGGACCTGGCGATGGCGCGCGGGGTCGCGCCCGGCAAGTACGTGGACGGCCTGGGCGTGACGCGCATGGGCGTGCCGCTGGTGGACGAGGACACGGTGACGCTGGCGGCGCGCGCGGCGCGGATGGCGCTGGAGTCCGCGCGCTGCTCTCCCGACGACATCGGCCTGCTGGTGGTGGGCACGGAGACGGCGGTGGACCACTCGAAGCCGGTGGCCTCCTACGTCCAGGGCCTGCTGGGCCTGTCCACGCGCTGCCGCATCTTCGAGACGAAGCACGCCTGCTACGGCGGCACCGCGGCGCTGCAGATGGCGCTGGACTGGGTGCGCTCCGGCAGCGCGAAGGGCCGCAAGGCGCTCATCGTGTGCTCGGACATCGCCCGCTACGGCGTGGGCACGCCGGGCGAGCCCACCCAGGGCGCGGGCGCGGTGGCGATGCTGGTGTCGGACCACCCCAGCCTCGTCGTCCTGGAGGCCGGCAAGACGGGCGTCTACTCCAAGGACGTGATGGATTTCTGGCGTCCGCTGTACTCGAAGGACGCGCTGGTGGACGGGCACTACTCCGTCCAGTGCTACCTGGACGCGCTGGAGGGGGCCTACCGCGCCTACCAGGAGGCCGCGGGGGACGCGGGCGGGGAGGGCGCCTATAGCGACCGCTTCGCCGCGCTCGTCTACCACGTGCCCTACGGGAAGATGTCCCGCAAGGCGCACCGGCACCTGCGCACGCTGGACGGGGACGCCGCGCCGGATGCCAGCTTTGATCGGCTGGTGGGCCACAGCCTGGTGATGCCCTCGCAGGTGGGCAACATCTACACGGGCTCCATGTACCTGGCGCTGGCGAGCCTCCTGTCGTCCGCCCCGGAGGACCTGACGGGCAAGCGCGTGGGCCTGTTCTCCTACGGCAGCGGTTCCTGCGCGGAGTTCTTCAGCGGCGTGGTGCAGGACGGCGCCCAGGCGCGCGTGAAGGCGCTGGGCCTGGAGGCGAAGCTCGCGCGCCGCCGCGCGCTGTCCATCCCTGAATACGAGGACGTGATGCGCGCTCGCGAGCACCTGGACGAGCGGCCCGCCGCGGACGCCGCCGGCTCCGGCTTCCGCTACCAGGGCACGCGCGACCACAAGCGCATCTACGCGACCTGATTCCTGGCGGCCCTCCGCGGCGCGGGGGGCCTGCCGTGATTGTTTCCCATTGGAGAGCAACACCATGACGTCGTTCCTCAAGTCCCTCGCCATCGTCGCCCTCGCCGTTCCCTCGCTCGCCGCCGCCACCGAGTACGAGATCCACCCGACGAACTCGTCCGCGCTCTTCTCCGTCAAGCACATGATGGTGTCCAACGTGCGGGGCTCCTTCTCGAAGGTGACCGGCACGGCGAACATCGACGAGAAGGACATCACGAAGTCGACGGTGGAGGCGGTCATCGACGCGACGACCGTCACCACGAACGACACCGGTCGTGACGAACACCTGCGCGGGCCCGAGTTCTTCGACGTCGCGAAGTTCCCGACCCTCACCTTCAAGTCCACCAAGGTGGAGAAGTCCGGTGACGGCCTGAAGCTGACGGGCAACCTCACCATCCACGGCGTGACGAAGCCCGTGGTGCTGGAGGCCGAGGGCTTCACCGTGGAGTCCAAGGACCCGTACGGCAACCTCAAGCGGGGCGGCAGCGCCACCACGAAGGTCAACCGCAAGGACTTCGGCCTGACGTGGAACACGGCCCTGGAGACGGGCGGCGTGGCGGTGGGTGAGCAGGTCTCCATCACGCTCGAAATCGAGCTGGTGAAGAAGCAGCCGAAGCAGCCGGTGAAGTCCGCCGCCAGCACCACCCCGTAGCGCCGCCGTCAACGGCGGTCTTCCCCTCTTCCCCAAGGGAGTTGGTGTCATGGCTCGGACCAGCGCGCATCCCCCGGCCAGCCGTCAGGTCGGACTTGAGAATCGGCGGCGGCAGTGCGCCGCCTGTGGCGGGCCGGCGCCCGCGGACTATCGGGCGCGCCGCAACGTGGTGACGCTCAACGGCGTCGTCGCGCTCAAGGTGCAGGTGCGCGTGTGTCACCGCGAGGGGTGTCCCCTGCGCCTGAAGGCCATCCGCGCGGAGGAAGAGGGGCTGTGGGTCCTGCCGGAGCACGAGTTCGGCCTGGACGTCATCGCGCTCATCGGGGCGCTGCGCTACCAGGAGCAGCGCAGCGTCCCCTCCATCCACGCGGCCCTGCGCGCGCGGGATGTCCCCATCTCCGAGCGCAGCGTCACCAACCTGTTGGACCGGTACGACGAACTGCTGGCGCTGCGGCTTTCGGACTGCCTGCGGCTCAAGGCGGTGACGCAGAAGCTGGGCCGGGTGGTGCTGTCCATGAGCGCCCTGCGTCCGGAGGTGGGCAACCAGGTGCTGTGGGTGGCGCGGGAGTGTCTGTCCTCCGAGGTGCTGGGGGCCTGGAGCCTGCCCGAACACCGCGAGGAGGAACTGGTGCCGCGCTTCCAGGAGATGTCGCGGTCGCTGGACGTGCCGGTCGTCGGGGTCGTCTCCGACGGGCAGGGGCCCGTGGTGCGCGCCGTGACGGAGGCGCTGCCGGGCGTTCCGCACCAGCTGCGCCAGTCGCACGAACGCTTCGACGCGGCGCGGCCCCTTCCGGAGACGGAGCCCGTGTCCGTGAAGGTATTAGCGGTGCCCGCGTGCGAGCCGCACGCGGTGCCGTCCCCTCCGGCGGGGCGCGAGGCCTTCGCCACGCTGTGCGCGGCCGCCCTGCTGGGCCGGGAGCTGCTGCCGGAGCTGTTCCAGTTCGGCGCCGCGTACGCGCCCCTGGCGCTCTGAACCCTTTTCTTCCTTTTTCCAGCGGTCCCCCTTCATGACTTCATTCCTTCGCGCCCTTGGCGCCGCCGCGTTCCTCCTCGCCGCCCCAACGGCCCTCGCCCAGGGGCCCGCGCCCCGGCCGCCCAATGCCCTGCTGTATGAGACGTATGCCTATTCCGGGTCGCTCAACGGGCAGCCCACCACGGTGTTCGCCCCGGCGCTCTCCGCGTCCGTCGCGCTGTCGGACAGGCTGAGCCTCAACGCGGCCTGGCTCTTCGCCTATGCCCCTTCCCGCGCGGGAGGGCCCACCGCGTTCCAGGCGGGCAATCCCTCCGTGGGGCTGGGCGGCGTGCTGAGCGACGACGGCGCGTTGAAGGTCCGCACGGGTGGCAACCTGGTGCTGCCCTTCACCCTCATCACGGACCCGGACGACTTCGGTTCGGCGCTGCTGCGGCGCGCGGCCACGCTGCGGGGCAACAGCGGCTTCAGCCTGGTGAACCCGGGGCTCGTCGGCCTGACGCCGTGGGTGGACGCGACGCTGAAGACGGGGCGCTTCCGCTTCGGCGTGGACGGGCGCATCCCCATGTCCGCCCAGCTCTCCGAGAAGCGCGGGCAGCGCGTGGACGCGGTCTTCCAGTTCTCCGGCTCCGCCGCCATGGACGTCACCTCGCACGTCCTCGTGGGGTCCACCTTCCAGGCCATCTACCTCGCGACGGCGGTGGAGGGGGCGGACCCCACCTTCCTCGCGCTCATCCCCCATGCGCGCTTCTACGGCTCGGCGGGCTTCGTGGAGGCCCGGCTGGTGATGAACCTGGATGCCCCGCTGGGCTTCGCCTTCTCCGACAACGGGCTCTGGGCGGCGGCGCTGGCGCTGGGCACCACCTTCTGATGAGCGACCCCGTCCCGATGAGTTCCCCCTCCCTGGTCGGCTCGCGGCTGCGGCAGTGGGGCGATGCGCCCCTCTTGCTGCTCATCGCCACCGGGATGTTGCTGGGCAGCATGCTGCCCATGTCCCGCGTGGCGCGCGCGGAGGGCTGGTCGCCCCTGGCCTTCGCCTTCTGGCCCGCGCTGGGCAGCGGGCTGGTGCTGGCGTTCGCCGGCGGCCGGAGCCTGAGCGGCACCCCGGAGGCGCGGCCCGTGCTGCTCTACAGCCTGATCGCCGGCGTGCTGAGCGTGGCCGTGCCCAACAGCGTCACGTTCATCGTCATGCAGTTCGTGGGCACCAGCGTGACGTCCCTGGTGTACACGCTGCCGCCGCTGTTCACGTATGCCTTTGCCTGGGGCCTGGGCATCGAGCGCTACCGGCCGCTGCGGCTCGCGGGCATCGTGGTGGGGCTGGTGGGCGCGGCCCTCCTGGTGCTGGGCCGGAGCAGCGCGCCGGGCACCGGGTCGTCCTGGTGGCTGGCGCTGGCGCTGTGCACGCCCATCAGCATCGCGGCCGGCAACGTGTACCGGAAGCTGCGCATGCCCAAGGGCGTGCCCGCGAGCCTGCTGGCCGGCGGGATGCTCCTGGGGGGGGCGCTGGCGCTCCTGCCGCTCCTGGTGATGAACGGGGGGCTGCCGCGCCCCGGCATGGCGGGGTGGGGCGTCATCCTGGCCCAGTGCTTCTTCACCAGCCTGGGCTACCGCGTGTACTTCCATTTCCAGAAGGTCGCGGACCCGGTGTACTTCAGCCAGTTCGGCTACGTCGTGTCCGCCACCGGCGTGCTGTCCGGGCTCGTCTTCTTCAACGAGCACCTGACGCTGCCGATGCTGCTGTCCATGGGCGTCATCCTGGCGGGCATCGCCATGGTGAACGCCCGGCCTCGGGCGGCCTGAGCCTCACCCGGAGGCATTCAGCGCGCGGGGGGGCGCAGCACCAGCACGGGACGACGACTCTGGGCGAGCACCTGGCGCGTCACCGAGCCGAGCAGGGCCTCCTTCAGTCCTCCGTGTCCGCGCGAGCCCATGCAGAGCAGGTCCGCGTCCAGCCGCTCGGCGGCCTGGGTGAGCATGGCCGCCACCTCCCCCGCGACAAAGACTTCCGCCTGCACGCGCACGTGCCGCTGCTCCAGTCCTCGCGGCACGCGCTCCAGGAGCTGCCGCTCGAGGTCGCGCTGCTCTTCCGGGGTGAGGGGCTCCTGCACCACCGTCACCAGATGCACCTCGGCGCCCTGCGGTGCCAGGGCGAAGGCCAGGGGAATGGCTTCGTCGGCGAGCGGGGACAGGTCCGTGGCCACCAGCAGCCGCCGCACCTGGGGCAGGGGGGCCTCGCCTTGCGAGGCCGCGTCGCGCACCGGCACCGCGACCACCGCCATGGGCGCGAGGCGCAGCGCGTGGTGCGCCACCGACGCGAGGTTGCCCAGGGCGGTGTGGTGGTGCGTGCCCAACACGAGCACATCCGCCTCCTGCTCCTGGGCCAGGTCCACCAGATGGTCGGCCGCGCGGCCCACGCCCTGGCGCAGGTGCACCCGCACCGGCTGCCCCGCTCCCGCGTCCGCGAGCGTGGCCACCTCGCGCGACAACATGTCCCGCAGCAGCGGACTCGCGTCGTCCATCGTGGCCGGCACGGGCAGCCCCAGCCGTTGGCACTGCTCGTAGACGTAGTAGACGTTGCCGGCCATCAGTTCGAGGGGGCCGTACCGGCCCAGCTCCGTCAACCAGCCGCGGGCGGCCAGGGTGCCCCGCGAGCGGTCCACCCCCAGCATCACGCGCAGGGGCCGCTGGCCCGCGAGCCAGGCCTGGAAGGGCGCCGCATCCCGCACCCTCAGCAGCGGTATCGAGGTGGCCTGGGCGATGCGATCCAGGCTGCCACCCGCGCCGGGGTAGGGCAGCTCGCCGCGCGGCGGCCCCACGACCAGGAGCCGCGCGTCATGTCGGGCACGCAGGTCGCTCAGGGCCTGCGGGGAGGCACTCTCCACCAGCGCCACCTGGACCCGCGCTCCCAGCGCCTCCAGGCGCGCGGCCTCTTCTCGGAGCAGGGCCTGCAGGCCCTCGCGCACGGGTTCGGCCGCGCCGATGAGCTCGTCCGGATGGACCTGGTGCACGAGCAGCAGGGGCTGCTCGTGGCGGGCCGCGAGCAGCGCGGCCACCGTCGCCGCCTGGCGGGCTCCCTCGGAAAAGTCGATTGCGCACAGGATGGTCATGGGCGGACTCCGGATGAAGGGGCGCGTCGCACCTCGGCGCCCGGCCTGACTGCGGTGGGGCGTGCCCCAGCCGCTCCCGGGTTCTTCACGATGCGTGCCGGACGCCTTCGCGGGGGGGAAGGCGCAGGTCGCGCAACGGCTGCGGCCTCCCGCGCAAATCCTGCGCGTCGCGCCGCCGCGTCCCGGTTGCCCGGGGCGGCGTGGGCTTCGCAATCCCGGAGCCTTTCGTAACCGCGCAAGCTCGCGCCGCGCGGCGGCCCCCCGCCCGCGCCGGCACGGCGGGCGCAGTCCCCCGACTACTGCTTGAGCACCTGCTCGGCCTGCACCTGCGTGGGCCCCAGCGGCTCCCCTCGCTCGAAGCGTCCCACGCTCTCCAGCGTGGTCCGCGCGATGGCCCGCAGGGCCTCCTGGGTGAGGAAGCCCTGGTGCGCGGTGACGAGCACGTTGGGAAACGTGAGCAGGCGCGCGAGCACGTCGTCCTGGAGCACCTGGTCGGAGAGGTCCTGGAAGAAGATGCCCTCCTCCTCTTCGTACACGTCCAGGCCGGCGGCGCCCAGGTGGCCCGCCTTGAGCGCGTCCAGCAGCGCGTGGCTGTCGACCAGCGCACCCCGGCTGGTGTTGATGAACATGGCCCCGGGCTTCATCCGCGCGAGCGCGGCCGCGTCGATGAGGTGGCGTGTGCCGGGCGTGAGCGGCACGTGCAGGGAGACGATGTCCGCCTGCTCCAGCGCCTGGGGCAGCGCCATGCGCTCCAGCCCCAGGGCTCGTGCGTCAGCGTCCGACAGCAGGGGGTCCACGCCGAGCAGCCGGCAGCCGAAGCCCCGGAAGATGCGCGCGGCGGCGCGCCCGATGCGCCCCAACCCCACCAGGGCCACCGTCTTGCCGCACAGGTCGAAGCCCACCAGCCCGTCGAGCGAGAAGTTCCAGTCGCGCACGCGCGCGTAGGCGCGGTGCACCTTGCGGTTGAGCGCCAGCACCAGCGCGGCGGTGTGCTCGGCCACCGCTTGCGGCGAATACTCGGGCACGCGCGTGACGGCGAGCCCCAGCCGCGCGGCCTCCCGCAGGTCCACGTGGTTGAAGCCCGCGGAGCGCAGCGCCACCAGCCGGGTGCCGCCGTCCGCGAGCGCCCGCAGGCACGGCCCGTCCAGTCTATCGTTGACGAACGAGCACACGGCGGGAAAGCCCGCGGCCAGCCCGGCCGTCTGCGAGGTGAGGCGCGGCTCGAAGTAGGTGAGGCTCTGGCCCGCCGCGGCATTGGCCTGTTCGAAGGCCGCGCGGTCGAAACGGTGGGTGTCGAAAAAGGCGATGCGCATTTCGGGTCCTCCTCCCGACAACGGCGGTGGCCGTCCGGGGACTTCCCGTCCGGCCATGCATCCGGCGTGCGCGGCGGGACGGGAAGCCCCGGACCGTGCTGGCGCAAGCGCTGCGCGGGCGGCCCGCCTTGCGCGCATTGCTTGCGGCGCGCGGCGGCGGGGCCGGGCGCACAGGGCTGGCACGCCGGATGAATCCCTCAGGCCGGAGCCCCGGGCCGAAGCCCCGGTGCGTGGAAGGCGAACCCGGATGGACGTCCCCCAGCATGTGGTGTCGCGGGAGCTGCTGCCCCGCTGGATGCGCCTGCTCGCGTTGCGGCAACAGCACCAGCACGTGTGGGTGCTGGTCCAGACGGCCCTGTCGCCCGGCCTGCCGGACCCGGCGGTGGCGGCGGAGGCGAAGCACCTGCTGGAGCGGCTGGAGGCGCGGGAGCTGCAGGAGTTCCTCGCGCTGGAACAGGCCCTGGAGCGGCTCGTCCCCGACGACGCGTCGCGCTGCGAGGTCTGCGGCGGGTGCCTGGAACCCGTGTCCGCGAAGGCGCCTCGTGCGTCCCGGTGTCCCCGGGGTTGCCCGGCGCGGGCACGATGAGTCCTCCGGGGAAGCCCCCCGCCTCCATCGGGTGGCTCGCCTTCGGCTACTTCGCTTGCTACCTGCCCTACAGCGCGCTCACCAAGGCGCTGAGCCTGGGCGCGCTGCCGGGCATGGGCGCGGGGCTGCCGGGCTTCGTGCTGCTGCCCTCCACGGCGGTGGCCACGTTCGCGGGCATGTTCCTGTACCTGAAGGCGACGGGCGGCTTCCAGCACGCGGGCCACCGGCGCTTCGGGCGGTGGCGGCTGCCGTGGCCCGGGCGCTGGACGTTCCTGTCGGGCCTGTGCACCACGGGCATCATCGCGACCATCACGCTCGCCTACACGTTCGACGGCACCTCCATCGTCTTCATGATGCTGCTGATGCGCGGCGGGGTGCTGGTGCTGGCCCCGCTGGTGGATGCGCTGAGCGGCCGGCGCGTGGCGTGGCCCTCCCGCGTGGCGCTGGGCCTGAGCCTCCTGTCGCTGCTCGTCGCGACGGGCCCGGGCGCAAGCCCCCACCTCTCACGCGTCGCGGCGCTGGACGTGGCGGTGTACATCGCCAGCTACTTCGTGCGGCTGCGCTTCATGAGCCAGCGGGCGAAGAATGACGCGCCCGGTGCGCGCGAGCGCTACTTCGTGGAGGAGCAGATGGTGGCCACGCCCGCGCTGCTCGTCCTGCTCGCGGCGTGGGCCTGGCTGGGCGTGGGGGGCGCGGCGGCGCAGTTGCGCGAGGGCTTCGTCGGGATGGTGTCGCGCCCCACGCTGCCCTTCGAACTGGCGGTGGGAGGCTTCTCCCAGGGCAGCGGCATCTTCGGCGCGCGGGTGCTCCTGGATGCCCGGGAGAACAGCTTCACGGTGCCGGTGAACCGCGCGTCCAGCGTGTTCGCGGGCGTGGGGGCGACGCTCTTCCTGGGGCTCTTCCTGGGGCTTCCCGGTCTGGAGGCCACGGACCTGGCGGGCGCGGCGCTGATGTCGGTGGCCGTGGCGGTGCTCGCGATGCCAGGGGTGCTGGCCGCGCGGCGGCGGAGCACCGTGGAGCCCGCCGTCCCCCCCGCGCCATGAGCGCCCCGGGCACGCTTCGTGAACTCGTACCGGAAGGACCCATGAGCACCGACCCGATGATCCTCCAGGCGCGGCAGATGCTGCGCTGTCGCCAGGACGCGCTGCGCACCCAGCGGCTGTCCAACGCGCGCGGAGTCCGCTTCGCGCCCCAGGAGCACCAGGAGTTGGTGGAGGTGGAGGCGGCGCTCGTGCGCATCGACGAGGGGTGCTTCGGGGGGTGTGAGTGTTGCGGTGGCGCCATCGGACGACAGCGCCTGCTCGCCGTCCCGGAGGCGCGCTACTGCCTGGGGTGCGCGGACAGGCGGCGGGCCCTGGCGCCTGGCCGTTGAAGACGTCGCTGCCCGGACAGGTTTGCTAAGCAGGAGCCATGGTCAACGAACGCATCCTGGTGGTGGACGACGAGGCGAACGCACGGCGCGCCATCGCCACGCTCCTCAAGGAAGAGGGCTTCGACGTGCGGGAGGCCCCGGACGGCGAGGAGGCGCTGGGGCTGCTCGCGGACTTCGCGCCCGCGGTGGTGCTGACCGACATGCGCATGCCGCGCATGGACGGGCTGACGTTGATGCGGCGTGCGCGGGAGGGCGGCAGCGACGCGACCTTCGTGGTGATGACGGCGTTCGCTTCGGTGGAGGCGGCGGTGGAGGCGATGCGCGCGGGCGCGGAGAACTACCTCACCAAGCCGCTGGACATCGACGCGGTGCTCGTCGTCCTGGGCAAGACCCTGGAGACGCGCCGGCTGCGGCGTGAAGCCCACCAGCTGCGCGAGCGCGTGGCGGAGCGCTTCCGCGTGGACAACATCGTCGGGGACGCGCCCGAACTCCAGGGCGTCTACGCCCTCATCCAACAGGCGGCACCCACGAAGGCCACCATCCTCATCCTCGGGGAGAGCGGCACGGGCAAGGAGCTGGTCGCCCAGGCGCTGCACAACCTCAGTCCGCGAAAGGAGCGCCCGTTCGTGAGGGTGCACTGCGCGGCGCTCAGCGAGGGGCTGCTGGAAAGCGAGCTGTTCGGCCATGAGCGGGGCGCCTTCACGGGCGCGGTCGCGCGCAAGGAGGGCCGCTTCGAACTGGCGGACGGCGGCACCCTGTTCCTGGATGAGATTGGCGAAATCTCCCCGGCCGTCCAGGTGAAGCTGCTGCGGGTGCTGCAGAGCCGCGACTTCGAGCGCGTGGGCGGCACGCAGACGCTGAAGGTGGACGTGCGCATCGTGGCCGCCACCCACCGCGACCTCCAGGCGGAGGTGAAGGCGGGCCGCTTCCGCGAGGACCTCTACTACCGGCTCAACGTGGTGGCGGTGACGCTGCCCCCGCTGCGCCGGCGCAAGGGGGACATCCCCGCGCTGGTGAGCCACTTCCTGGAGCGCTGCAACACGGCCTACGGCAAGCAGGTGACGGGGTTGGCCCCCGGCACCCTGCAGGCGCTGATGAGCCACGACTGGCCGGGCAACATCCGCGAACTGGAGAACGCGGTGGAGCGCGCGGTGGTGCTCGCCCGGGGGGAGGAGCTCACGGCGGACGACCTGCCGCCCGTGCTGCGGGGCCCCCGCCCCAGCGCCGAGTCCAGCGAGCGGCTCATCCCCGGCGCAAGCCTCGCCGCCATCGAGCGCGAGGCCATCCTGCGCACCCTGGAGATGGTGGAAGGGTCCACCAGCCGCGCCGCGGAGGTGCTGGGCATCAGCGTGCGGAAGATCCAATACAAGCTCAAGGCATATGCTGGCGGCGGCACCGGGCAGGACCCCTCCGATGCCTCCTAGGTCGCCCGCAGAGCGGGCGGAAGGGATGTCTTCCGTGGAGTCCGTGACCCAGAACGTCTTCGAGGAGCTGCAACGCTACGTCGACTTCCGCGCCGACGACGGCGAGGCCCTGCGGGCGCTGCATCCTCGGGTCCAGGCGCACTTCGAGCGCATCGCGGACGTGTTCTACCGGCGCATCCTGGAACACCCGGAGGCGCGCAAGGCGCTGGAGGGCGGCGAGCGCCAGGTGGGCCACCTCAAGGTGACGCTCCAGGACTGGATGGATTCGCTCCTGCTGGGGCCCTGGGACGCGGCGTACTTCGAGCGCCGCTGCCGCATCGGCCGGGTGCACGTGCGCATCAGCCTGCCGCAGCACTACATGTTCGGCGCCATGAACCTGCTGCGACAGGCGCTGACGGACGTGCTGGAGTCGTCGCTGCGAGAGCAGCCCGACGAGGCCGCCCGGCTGCGGCGCGCGCTGGGGAAGATCCTGGACCTGGAGCTGGCCATCATGCTCCACACCTACCGCGAGGACCTGCTGGCCCAGGCCGCGCGTGCCGAACGGCTCGCGACCTTCGGGCAGCTGGTGGGCTCCATCGGGCACGAGTTGCGCAATCCGCTGGGCGTCATCGAAACCTCGCTCTTCATCCTCAAGGGCCGCCCCGCCGCGCAGGAGGACCCGCGCGTGGCGAAGCACCTGGAGCGCATTGGCGAACAGGTGGACGTCGCGAACCACATCGTCACGAGCCTGTTGGACATGATCCGCGCCCGGCCGCTCACCCACGCACCGGTGCGTCTGGAGGAGGTCTGGACCTCCGCGCTGGGAGCGGTCGTCCCCCCCGAGCGCGTGCGCGTGAGCGCCCGGGGACTGGAGGCGCTGCCCCCGCTGCGAGGGGATCCGGTGCAACTGCTCCAGGTCTTCGTCAACCTGCTGGACAACGCCATGCAGGCCCTGGGCGACGCCGCGGGCGAGGTGCGGCTGGAGGCGGCCCTGGCGGAGTCCGGCGCGCGCGAGGTGTGGCTTGTCCTGGAGGACAGCGGTCCGGGCCTGGAGCCCGCCATCCGCGCGCGCGTCTTCGAACCCTTGATGACCACCCGGGCGCGGGGACTGGGGTTGGGGCTCGCGCTCGTGCGGCGCATCCTCGAGCGCCACGGTGGCGGCATCGAACATGCTCCGCGCGAGGGCGGACTCGGAGGGGCCCGCTTCGTGCTGCGCCTGCCCCTGCCTCCGGAGGCCTCCTGATGGGCCGCTTCCTGGTGGTGGATGACAACCGGGCCTTCGCGGAGAACCTCGCGGAGATCCTGGAGGATGCGGGCCATGTGGCCACGGTGGTGGTCTCCGGCGAGGAGGCCCTGGCGGCCGTGCGCGCGCGGCGCTACGACGTGCTGCTCACCGACATGCGCATGCCCGGGATGAGCGGCGCCGCGGTGGTGCATCAACTTCGGCGGGTGGACCCCGGCCTCGCGGCCATCATCATCACGGCGCACCCGGGGGAGGCCGAACTGGAGTGGGCGCGCGGCCAGGGGGTGCTCGCGGTGCTGCCCAAGCCCGTGCCCATGCCCACGCTGGTGGAGCTGCTCGCGCGGGCGCGGCGCGACGGGCTGGTCGTGCTGGTGGAGGACGACCCGCACCTGCTGGACAACCTCGCGGAGGTGCTGCGCGCCCGGGGCTTCACGTCCGTGTCCGCCAGCTCGGTGCCGGAGGTGGCGCGGCTGGGGGACGTGAGCCCCTTCGCCGCGCTCGTGGACCTGCGCGTGCCGGGGGGCCCCGACGGCGAAGCGCTGCGCTGCGTGCGCGAGCGCTTCCCGGGACTGACCCTCTTCGTGGTCACCGCCCACCCGGACGCCCTGCCCGGTGACTTCGACGGCCGGCTGGTCCGCAAGCCCTTCGACACCGGAGGGCTGCTCGCCGCGCTCGAACGAGTGCACGGGGGCCGCGGATGAAGAGGTCCCTGACACCGGAGACCCGAGCGCCGTACCGCCCCCGCGTGCTGGTGGTGGACGACAACGCGGCCCTGCTGGACAACATGGTGGAGCTGCTGGGGGACGAGGGCTACGAGGTCGCGAGCGCGACCAGCTGCGCGGGAGCGCTGGAGCGGGCGCGGGACGGCTTCGATGTCGCGTTGGTGGACGTGCGGCTGCCGGACGGGGAGGGCACCGGGCTGGCGCCCCGGCTCAAGGAGCGCGTGCCGGACGGCGAGGTGGTGCTGCTCACCGGCCTGGGCATGTTGGAGGCGGCGGTGGCCGCGGTGCACGCGGGCGCATGCGCGTACCTGCTCAAGCCCTGCGCCACGCCGGAGCTGCTGCTCACCCTGGAGCAGGCGCTGCGGCAGGTGCGGCTGCACCGCGAGAAGCGGGAGCTGGCCCGTCGCGCGCAGGTGACGGAGAAGCTCGCGGCGGTGGGCACGCTCACGGCGGGCCTGAGCCATGAAATCCGCAACCCGCTCAACGCCGCCGCGTTGCAGCTCACCGTGCTGGAGCGGCGGGTGCGACGGCTGGAGGAGGGCGTCCAGGGGCCGCTGCTGGAGCCGCTGCTGCTCGTGCGCGATGAGATCCGCCGGTTGGATCACATCCTGGAGGACTTCCTGCAGTTCGCCCGCCCCCGGGATTTCCTGGCGAGCCCGGTGGAGGTGGCGCCGCTGCTGGAGCGGGTGCGCAGCCTGTTGTCGGGACAGGCGGAGCAGCGGGGCGTGGCGCTGGAGGTGGAGCCCACGCGGGTGGTGGCGGTGCGGGGCGACGAGGAGCGGTTGCGGCAGGTGCTGCTGAACCTCGCGCTCAACGCCCTGGAGGCGACGCCCCCGGGAGGTCGGGTGCGCTTCAGCGCGAGCCCGCACGGCGACGAGGCGGCGCTGTGCGTGGACGACAGCGGCCCGGGCATCGCCGCCGCCGTGCAGGCCCGCCTCTTCGAGCCCTTCTTCACCACCAAGGCGCGCGGAAGCGGGCTGGGGCTCTCCATCGTGCACGCCATCGTCACGCAGCACGGGGGCACCATCACGGTGGGGGATGGGCCGCTGGGCGGCGCGCGCATCACCGTCCGGCTCCCCACCATGGTGGGGGGAGCCCACGACGTCTAATGCCTGCCACGAGGCCGGTGCATCCGCGCATGAGCGGAGGTCGGGCGGCGGGGGGG
>NZ_RAWD01000339.1:0-9697 GCF_003612065.1 Corallococcus sp. CA047B | reverse complement strand
GGCGGAAGCAAACCGTCAGGGGACGGGATCGAATCCGCCGGGGTGGAATGGCTGGCAGCGCAGCAGGCGCCAGACGGTGAAGGCGCTGCCCTTGAGGCCGCCGTGCTTCTCCAGCGCCTGCATGGCGTAGGTGGAGCACGAGGGATGGAACCGACACGCCTTCGGCAGCAGCGGCCCCAGGAACCGCCGATAGAAGCGGATGGGCAGGGCGATGACGAAGGCGAGTGGACTCATGGGGCTGGCTCTTTAGGGGGCACGGTCGGTGCCGGAAAGAGCCGTTGCAGCTTACGGGTGACGCCGTCGAACGCACGGGAAACTTGCGCGAAGGAAGCCTCCTTCGCCGAGGAGCGAACGACCAGGACTACGTCGAGACCGGGCGGCCATTGCGCGCGGCGCTTGCGGAACAGCTCGCGCAGCACCCTGCGAAGACGCGCGCGCACCACCGCGTTGCCCACCTTGCTGGAAACGGTGAGCCCCACGCGGGAGTGCGCCCGGTTGTTGCGTTGGACGAGCGCCAGGAGGCAGTCGGACGGTAGCTTCTGACCGCCCTCCTGGACCTCCAGGAACTCACGTCGCTGAAGCAGGCGAAAGGCCTTGGGGAAGCGCTCGCCGGTTGCCTGAGGCACCCGCGGCGCCGCTCCCTCGGCCATCACACGTGCGTCCAGTTACTTCTTGAACGACGAAACCACCAGACGCTTACGGCCCTTCGCGCGACGGCGCTTGAGGACATCCCGGCCGGACTTGGTGCCGTTCCGCTTCCGGAACCCGTGGGCGCGATTGCGCCGGATCTTCGACGGCTGGTACGTGCGCTTGGACACGACTACTCCCTGAGAGCTGAAGGCGGCGCCCGGGACTCCCGGCGCGACCCGTACATTGGAAAGGGGGCGTCCGTAACCCTATTTCCTGGACAAGTCAATCACAGGATCACCCTGCCCCATCCCTGTTGCACCGGGATGGGTGGACCCGACCGATCATGTGGGAAAAGGGAGGAGGGGGCAAGGAACGTGCTTCACGCCGTCCCAGCGCCCATCCATGGACCCTGCATCCGTCGGGGGAAGATCCACCTGGCGTGGATCCACGGACAGCAGGGCAGGGCGGATCCGACGCGCTCCGACACCCAGGCCGTGGGTGGATCCCCGACAGATCACTCCAGGAGGGTGAACCCCTGGGAACTGTTGAGCTTCTGGCCGGTTCCTTGATCGCCCAGAAACCCTCTGTTAGCACGGCCGGACGCCCGCTGGTTCCCCCCTCCGCACCGTCCTTCGAGCCTCCGTGTGAACGCCCTCGCCACCCAAGCCCCGCCGTCGCTGCCCAGTGCCGGAGTCGTCTGGACCCGCACGCTGGAAGCCATCCGCCAGGAGGGCCTCCACTACGCGTTGACGTGGCTGGAGCGGATGCGCCCCCTGGAGGTGCGCGAGAACGCCCTCGTCCTGGGCGTGCCCGACCGCTTCTTCCGCGACTGGGTGGATGACCACTACCGCGCCATGCTGGAGACGCACCTGTCCCGGCTGGAGCCGTCGCTGGGCCGCGTCGCCTATGAGGTCGTCGTCGGACCTCCGCCGTCCGCGAACCTGCCGCCCACCCCCACCGTGAAGGTGAACTCGGCGCGGCCGTCCCGGCTCAACCCGCGCTTCACCTTCGACACCTATGTGGTGGCGGACAGCAACCAGCTCCCCGCCGCGGCCGCCCAGGCCGTGGCCCACCGGCCGGGCCACAACTACAACCCGCTCTACATCTACGGCGGCACGGGCCTGGGCAAGACCCACCTGCTCCAGGCCGTGGGCAATCACATCTGGGAGAAGGACCCCACCCAGCGCGTCGTCTACCTGTCCAGCGAGCAGTTCACCAACGAGTACGTGGAGAGCGTGCGCGAGCACCGCATGACGGACTTCCGCCGGAAGTTCCGCGAAGAGTGCGACGTGCTGCTCATCGACGACATCCAGTTCCTGGGCAAGCGCGAGGAGACGCAGAAGGAGTTCTTCTACACCTTCGAGACGCTCTTCAGCCTCAACAAGGCCATCGTGCTCACCAGCGACATGGTGCCCGCGGAGGTCCCCGGCATGGAGGACCGCCTGCGCAGCCGCTTCGCCATGGGCCTGATGGCGGACATCCGCGAGCCCACCTACGAGACGCGCGTCGCCATCCTCCAGAAGAAGGCGGAGCAGGAGGGACTGAACCTGCCCGACCCCGTGGCGCACTTCATCGCCCGGCACGTGCAGAAGAACGTGCGCGAGTTGGAAGGCGCGCTCGTGAAGCTGTCCGCGATGCACAGCCTGACGCGCCAGCCGGTGACGGAGGAGTTCGCCGCCCAGGTGCTGCGGGACATCCTGCCCGCGCAGCGCACCGTGGACGTGGAGGCCATCCAGCGCGAGGTGGCCCGCTTCTACAAGCTGACCGTGGAAGCGCTGAAGGAAGACCGGCGCCACAAGGCCCTGGCCCACGCGCGCCAGGTGGCCATGTACCTGAGCCGCAAGCTGACCAAGAGCTCGTTCCCGGAGATCGCGTCCCGCTTCAACAAGGACCACTCCACCGTCATCTCCGCCGTGCGCAAGGTGGAGGGCCTGCGGGAGACGGACCCCAGCGTGCACCGCGATTTGTCGGAACTGGAAACGAAGCTCGGCGGGATGTGACGTGAAGGTTGACCTGGCGTCCCCGGCTTCGGGCATGCTGCGGCTTCGCGGGCCCTGACGGGGTCCGCCGCACGGAACGCCCGGCCGGAGGCGTTCCCCCTGACGGCTTCACTTCCGACATGCCCCACATCCCGTGGCCGCGCGCCTGGTGCCTTGCCCTCGTCGTGCCGGGCCTGACCTCCTGCGGGGGTGAGCCGGACGCGTTCTCCCTGCGCTTCGGGCTCGACCCGACGACGCTGTTCGGCGCCGCTTCACGACCGGACGCCAGCGTCCAGGTGATGGAGGTGCCCCCGCCCACGCCGCCCTCTTTCAAGTCCAGCGACGGGCTCGAGTTCCAGCTGCGCTCCGCCACCTCCACGTTGTTCGACGTGCGCCTGGCGCTGCCCGGGGCCCGGACCTGTGCCAGCCTCCAGGACCTGTTGTCCCCCGTGATGACGTGCGAGGACGCGGTGGGGGGACAGCCGGGAGCCCTGGTCCTCCCGGGGCCGCTCGAAGTGGACTGGAGTCAGGGAACGACCCGTCCGGAGGGACCGCTGCGTATTCCGGCGGGTGTCTATCGCCGCGTCGATTCCCGGCTGGGAACGACCCCGCCCACGGGCCCGAGCTTCAGCGCCCGCGCGAGCTTCTACTTCAAGGGACAGACGAACATGCTCGAGCTGGACCTCTCCACCCAGGAAGCCCTGCGCTTCGAGCCGCCCGGGCCCATCGACGTCGAAATCGAACGGCCCGACGGCACCGTCCAGGTGGGCATGCTGGACGCGTCCCTCTGGCTCCAGGGGGTCCCCGTGAAGCAATGCCTCACGACGGGAGAGCTGACCCTCACGGACAGGACGCTGCGCCTGGAGGAGGCTCGCGGCGCGTGCGAAGGCGCCGCCGAGCGCGTGAAACACAACATCCTGTCCAGCGGCAGGCTGTATGTCTTCATCCCCTGAGATGTTTCAGTGCTTTCACCGGGGCCCTCGCGGCCTCTCACGGGAACGCCGGCCGGAACGTTCCCTTTTCTTGTCGCAACCTCCCGCCATGTCCCTTCCTTCGTGGTCGCGTCTGATGTGTCTGCCTTTGCTGCCCCTGTGTCTCTCCGGCTGTGGCGATACGGGCGTCCACACCCGGCTCGTCTTCGCCCTCCAGCCCTCGTTCCTCGCCGGCGACCCGACCCTGGTGGGCGTCCGGGCCATGGAATCGCCTCCCTCCCTTCCCAACATCGCCTCGGATGACGGACTCACCTTCCAGATGGATGGCGCCAGCGTCACGGTGGCCAACATCCGTCTGGAGTTGGGTTCGGGACTCGGTTGCTCGACCGTGAGCGATTCGCTTCCCGACGAAGCGCGGTGCGAGGACAGCGGGGACCAGGGCACGGTCACGCTCGCGGGCCCGGTCTCCGTCAACCTGGCGACCGGAGACGTGTCTCCACCGCTGGAGCTTCCTCCCGGCACCTACCGGCGGGTCGAATTCCAACTGGCGGGCGACGGCTTCAAGGCCCGAACACGCCTCTTCAAGGACTCCAAGATCTGGAACATGGACCTGACGCTGCCGGCCGGGGAGGTGCTGCGCTTCGAGGCCCCGGGTGACTTCGGGCTGAAGAAAGCCGGCTCCCTGCGCGTGGTCTTCCGGCAGGAAGCGTGGCTGGAGGGCCTGCCCCTGGCGTCATGTTTCCAGAAGGGAGACCTGACCCAGACGGACACGTCCGACATCCTGCTGGATGCGGCCCGCGGTGAGTGCGTGGGCGCTGGGAAACACGTGCGCGACAACATCCGCGCGAACGGTGGCCTGAACACATACAGCTTCTAAAGCCTCCCGGGCGGAGGAGGGACCCGGAGCAGCGAGGCCCCCCTCAATCCTTTCTCACCAACCCGAAGTGCTGGTCCAGATAGGGCAACAGGACGAGCACCCACAGCAGCGGACTGAGGACCCCCAGGACGATGCCGGCGAGGGCCTGTCCCCGCCGCCCGATGGGTGGATGCGCCTGGGGCTTCACCCGAAACAGCCCCACCACGCCGCACACCACCGCGAGCGGCGAGAGCAACGGCATGAGCAGCCCGCTGAGACCGAAGTGGAAGGCCTGACGCGCGATGGGATTGTTGCGCAGCCGGTTCCACATCGCCGCCAGCGCGCCGGGCGTCACGGGCTGCCGGAAGAAGAGCCGGTTGCGCACGTCGCGGTGGATGAGGACCGCGACGAACATGAAGGGAAGGGCGGACAGCAGGTGGTGGATGCGCTGCGCCGGCTCCAGCACGCCCGCGCCCAGCGCCAGCACCAGGGGGGTCACCACCAGCGCGGGCCGCGCCCACGGCCTGCCCAGGAAGAAGGCCCCGCCCACCGGCACGGACGCCAGGTACAGCGCCGAGAACAGCCACTCCTTCCGGGAGGGCGCCCCCCCGGACGCGAGCGACAGGAACACGCCCAGCAAGAGGGACAGGGTGAGCATCCCCACCGTCCAGGCCCAGGAGTCGCGCCGGCCCCAGTGCTCCAGGCGGAAGGCCTCCAGGTAGTCCACCTCCGGGCGCTTGGAGCAGGCGACGCAGAAGACGCGCTCACTGCCCAGCGGGAACCGGACACAGTCCGCGCAGACGAAGGCGCCACAGCGCGAGCACGTGCCGCCCGCGAGCACGTCGGGGTGGACGGCGCAGTGCGGCTGCGCGGAAGGAGGGACCTCCAGGCTCATGGCCGCAGTGTCGCACGGCGAGCAACATCCAGCACCCCGGAGCCCACCCTGTCTCCTTCCGGCTTACAGGCCCTGGAGCGCGTGTTAAGCGCGCGAGGCACCGTCCTGAACCGAGGAGGAACCTTGTCCCGATTGAAGGCCCTCGCCGCCGCGGCCCTGTTGCTGGGGACTCCGGCGCTCGCCCAGCAGCCCGAGGCGAAGCCGTTGGAGCCCGGCCGCGAAAACCTGGCCATCCCGTATGAGAAGTACACGCTGCCCAACGGCATGGAGGTCATCCTCTCCGTGGACCGCAAGCTGCCCGTGGTGGCCGTCAACGTCTGGTACCACGTGGGCGCCTACGACGAGCAGCCGGGGCGCACCGGGTTCGCGCACCTCTTCGAGCACATGATGTTCCAGGGCTCCAAGCACGTGGCGGACGACGTGCACATCGGCCTGCTGGAGCAGGCGGGCGCCTCCGACCTCAACGGCACCACCAGCTTCGACCGCACCAACTACTACGAGACCGTGCCCAGCAACCTGCTGGAGACCGCGCTGTGGTTGGAGAGCGACCGCATGGGCTTCCTGCTGGATGCCCTCACGGAGAAGAAGCTGGAGACGCAGCGCGAGGTGGTGAAGAACGAGCGCCGCCAGGGCGTGGAGACCGCCCCCTACGGTGAGGCGCAGGAGAAGGCGTGGCAGGCGCTGTTCCCGGCCCCGCACCCGTACTCGGGCAACGTCATCGGGTCCATGAAGGACCTGGACGCGGCCAATGTGGACGACGTGAAGGCGTTCTTCCGCACCTGGTACGCGCCCGCCAACGCGACGCTCGCCATCGTGGGCGACTTCGACGTCGCGAAGACCAAGGCGCTGGTGGAGAAGTACTTCGCCACGCTGCCCTCCGGCCCCAAGCCCAAGCGGCCCGACGTGAAGCCCGTGAAGGTCACGCGGGAGACGGTCATCCGCCACGACGAGAAGGTGGCCACGCTGCCCCTGCTCTCCATGTCATGGCTCACCGCCCCGTACCTCAAGCCCGGGGACGCGACGGCGGACGTGCTCGCCACCGCGCTGGGCACCGGCCGCGCCAGCCGCCTGTACCGCCGGCTGGTGCTGGACAAGCAGCTGGCCCAGAGCGTGGACGCCACCCAGCAGAGCCAGGGCGCGCAGTCCGTCTTCACCATCGAGGCGGTGGCCCGGCCCGGCGTCACCACGGACGCGCTGCAGAAGGAGATCGACGCGGTGCTGGACGAGGTCCGCAAGGAGGGCGTCACGCAGGAGGAGATCGTCCGCGCGCGCACCCGCTATGACACGCGTCAGCTGGCGGGCCTGCAGGCCGTGGGCGGCTCCGGCAGCAAGTCCGACACGCTGCAGAGCTACAACCAGTTCGTGGGCGAGCCCAGCTACGTCGCGCAGGACCTGGCGCGCTACCAGGAAGTGACGCCCGCGCTGGTGAAGCAGTTCGCCAACGACGTGCTGCGTCCCGATGCGCGCGTCGTCCTCCACGCGGTGCCGTCCAGCAAGGGCGCGCCGCCGTCTTCCGGTTCGGGCAAGGAGGCCCGTTGACCATGCACCGCCGAATCCTCACTGCCCTCCTCACGCTGACCGTCTCCGCCTGCGCCACCACGAAGCCCGCGGAGGCCCCGCCCCCGGAGACGCCGGCCTCGCAGCAACCCCAGACACCCGCGCCGGATCCGGAGGCGTTCCGCGACACGCAGCCCAAGCCCGGCACGCCGCCGGACATCGTGCTGCCCACGTTCGAGAAGGCCCAGTTGGACAACGGGCTCACCGTCATCGTCAGCACGCGCAAGGAATTGCCGCTGGTGTTCGCGGGCATCGCCTTCGCTTCGGGGGTTTCGCAGGAACCCCTCGCGAAGCTGGGCGTGGCGGACCTGTCCTACCGGATGCTGCTGGAGGGCGCGGGCAAGCGCGACACGGTGGCGCTGGACAACGCGTTCGCGGACCTGGGCGTGTCGCCCGCGCTGTCGGTGGAGCCCGACGGCGCCTTCGTGGGCGCGCGCGTGCTCACGCGCAACGTGGACGCGGTGATGGCGCTGCTGTCGGACGTCGTGCTGCGGCCCACCTTCGACGCCAAGGCCTTCGAGCGGCGCAAGAAGCAGCAGTTGGGGGAGCTGGTGCGCCGCATGGGCGACCCGAACTTCCTCGCGCAGCAGGCCTACTACGCCGCCGTCTTCGGCGCGGACCACCCGTACGGCCATCCGTCCGGGGGCACCCCCAAGACGGTGCAGTCGCTGACGCTGGCGGACGCGAAGAACTTCTACGTGAAGAACACGGGGCCCCGCGCCGCCGCGCTCATCATGACCGGTGACGTGACGCTGCCGCAGGCGGTGGAGTGGGCGAAGAAGTACTTCGGCGGCTGGAAGGGTGGGGCGGTGGCGCCCAAGCCGCCTCCCGCGCCTCCCGCGCCCCCGCGTCAGCAGGTGCGCGTGGTGCCCAAGCCGGGCCTGGAGCAGACGGTGGTGCTGGTGGGCCGTCCCGGCCTCGCCGCGGGCCACGCGGACGAGTACCCGCTGGAGCTGGCCACCACGGTGTTCGGCGGCTTCTTCGGCAGCCGGCTCAACATGAACATCCGCGAGGACAAGGGCTACAGCTACGGCGCCAACGCGCACCTGGGCACGCGCCTGGGCGTGGGTCCGCTCACCGCGAACGCGGCCGTGCGGCAGAACGTCACCGGCCCCGCGCTCAACGAGTTCATGAAGGAGCTGGCCGGCATCAAGACGAACCCCATCACGGAGAAGGAGCTGGCCGCCGCGCGCGAGGGCCTCATCCGCGCCTTCCCGGGCGCCTTCGAGACGGTGGAGGGCCTGGGTGGCAGCGCCGCGCAGCTCTTCTTCCACCGCCGCCCGATGGATGAGTTCAAGAAGAGCGTGGAGGGCCTGCGCGACGCCAGCGCCGCCGAGGTGCAGCGCGTGGCCGAGGCCTACCTGGACCCGGCCGCCATGCAGGTGGTGCTCGTGGGCGACCCGCTGGTCATCCAGGAGCAGGTCACGCCGCTGAACCTGGGCAAGCTGACCCTGGTGGAGACGCCGGACACGGCGCCCGCGCCCAAGGCCGCGACCCCGTAGCAGGGGCGTCGTGAGGAAGTGATTCTGGCCGGGGTCCCGACGTGGGTCGGGGCTCCGGCCTTTTTTCATTCCCGGATGGGTTCGTTCTCGCTGTCCTCCAGGGCTTCGGCCTTGAGGCGGCCGCGCTCCTCGCGCTCCTCGGCGTCCACGTCATCCAGGACACTGCCGCTGTGGTTGGTGTTGCCGCCCACCGGGGCATCGCTGTCGAAGGCGAACTTCTGCTCCTCGGTGGAGTGCTTGGCTGCGTCCGCGTACAGGGGCTTGGTGTCGTCCGCTTCCAGGCCCCGCTCCACGCGGTCCTTGGCGAAGCCGGGCTTGTGGGCGCCGGTGTCCTTGTCGCTCTTCTTGCGGGTGGCCATGGGGTGCTCCCAGTGAGGTAGGTCAACAGGTGACACCGTGAATGTCGGCAGCCTTGGGGCCGCGCACCACGGTGGGCCCTGGAGTCCGGGGGCCCGGTTGCCCGTCCCCTCACCAGGTGTCAGTGAAACGGCTAGGATGGTGACTGCATGGGCGGACAGCGCGGGAACAGCCTGCGGCACGGGGGGACGACGTCCTCCGTGGGCACGCGTTCCCAGACCGCCCTGACGCGCACTTGCACCGGCCTGACTCCTCGCGGAGCGCGGACCGCCTGACTTCGGATGGACCTCCCAGGGTCCCCCTCCCGAACCCGGCCCCGCGCTCCTCCCGAGCGCGGGGCTTTTTCGTTGCCTCCAACACCCCCAGAGACACCCCCATGACGACCCTGACGCCTCCGATGAACACCCACCGCCGTGCCCCGTCCCGCCGCGAGGAGGCCGTGTCATGCGCGTGATGAAATTCGGTGGCACCAGTGTCGGGGATGCGGACCGGATGCGCGGCGTGGTGGCGCTCGTCGAGGAGGCGCGCAAGACGGAGCGGGTGGCGCTGGTGGCCTCCGCGGTGTCGGGCATCACGAACCTGCTGGTGGACGCGGCCCGGGTGGCGCAGGAGGGCGAGTCGGTGCAGGCGGCGTGCGCCCGCTTCGAGGACACGCACTCCGCCATCGCGAAGGCCCTGAGCGCGGATTTGAAGCCCGCCCAGACGCGGCCGCTGGCGGAGGGGCTGGTGGCGCTGGGAGCCGAGCTGCGCGGGCTGTTGCAGGGCGTGGGGCTGTTGCGTGAGTGCTCGCCGTCGGTGCTCGCGCACCTGTCGGGCCTGGGGGAGCGGGCGTCCTGCCTGTTGCTGGCGGCGCTGCTGGAGGCGCGAGGGCTTCAGCCCACCCGCCTGGATCCGCGGCAGGTGCTGCTGTGTTCGGGGGATCCGCTCCAGGCGACGCCCCGCGTGGAGGAGATCCGCGCGCGGTTCGCGCCCTTCCGGGAGGGTGGGCC
>NZ_RAWD01000338.1:0-9710 GCF_003612065.1 Corallococcus sp. CA047B | reverse complement strand
AGTCCAGGGAGGCCCACAGCGGGGGGCCCACGGGAACCCAAGACTGCCCCGTGAAGCGCCAGACGTAGATGGAGGAGTCGCCGAACTGGGAGCCCTCGCTCCAGGCCACCGTCGGCAGGCCCTTCGCGTCGAGTTGGAGCGACGGATCGAAGTTGGCGTACCCGCTGTTCGCGTCGAGGGGGGCCTCCAGCGGAATCAGCCGGAGGGTCTCCCAGCTCCACTCTCCGCTGCGCCACGAGAGCGGGTTGCCCGCCCGGTCCGTGACGGGGGCGAAGGAGAGGAAGTCGACCGCGTAGCGGATCGTGCGGACGTAGCTGGGAGAGGGCTGGGGGAGCGGCTTCAGGGTGAGCACCGTCCCGTCCGGGGACAGGGTGCGCTCCGGCGTGATGAGCTTGTAGTTGCGGGTCATCCACAGGCTCGACTCGAGGGTTTCGGGAACGATGGGCTCGGAGAAGACGGCCTGGATGGGTGCGTCCTCCGAGACATCGCGCGTGCCGGTCTCGGGGGTGCGCAGCGCGAGATGGGGCGGCGTCCGGTCCACCACCACCCGCCGCGAGCTGCTCAGGAAGGACCGGGTCCCCACGTGCGCCCGCGCGGACAGGGCGTGTTCGCCCTCCTCGACGGTCCGGGTGTCCCAGTCGAAGGCGTTGACGCCCCCCGGCAGCGAGGTGAGGAGCACGCCGTCCAGGAGCAGGTCCACGCGGTCGGGCAGTCGCGGACCGCCAATCTCAAGGTAGGGGCGCAGGTGGGCGTTCACATAGGTCACTTCGACCGGGTCCTGCTGATGCGAGTCCCCGGGCATGATGAGCCGGACGGACAGGACGACAGGATCACCCGCGTCGGGCTCGGTGCCAGCGTCAGGGCCGCTGCCCGCGTCGGGCTCGGTGCCCGCGTCGGGCTCGATGCCCGCATCAAGGTCGGTGCCGGCATCCGGTTCGACCCCGGCGTCGGGCTCGGTGCCCGCATCGGGCTCGGTGCCCGCGTCGAGCGTTTCGCCCGCATCGCCACCCGCGTCGAACAGCGCGCCCGCATCGGGGGGCGGCTCACCAACGCTCGCGTCCGCCGTGCTCCCAGCGTCCCGGAGTGGCCCACCGCCGTCCTCTGAAGAGGGCCCCTCCGAGGGGGAACATCCCACCAGCAAGAAGACCACCAGCACGCTGATCAGCCCACGCATTCGCACTCCCCCCAGCCTGGGCACGTCCCGTCCAGTGGCCCCCGACATACCCCAGGGGCGCATCTGTCCGCAGCCCTTGAGTCAGGTCGTTCCCGCGCAATATCCGGGCAGGTGCCGAGGCACATCCATGCTCCTTGAAAACCAGGCCGCCGCTTGTCCGCATTGCCGCGCGTCAGGCCCCCTCTTGCTCGACCGCCGGACGTACATCACGTCGAGGCCGTCGAGGCGCATGGACACCTGCGTGGCATCAAGTTGGATGCTGAGCCTTGACAAGTCAGCACAGCCCATTATCTAGAGCACTAGATACTTGCGAACTAGAGAGTATGGCTTCGAAACGACAAAGCGTCGGCACACAGCTTTCCTTCGCGCTTTATGGCGCGGCGAACCGGATGGCGCGAATGCACAAGCCATTCCTTGAGCCGCTGGGCCTGACCTTCCCGCAGTATCTCGTGATCCTGGAGCTGTTGAATGGCGCGCCACTTTCCGTCGGCGCACTCGGTGCCCGCCTCGACATGGACACGGGGACAATTACGCCCCTGGTCAAACGCCTAGCTCTTGCTGGCATGGTCACGCGAAAACGCGATCCCGCCGACGAACGCCGCGTGCTGGTCGACCTGTCCCCCCGCAGCCGCGCCCTCGAAGCCGAGGTCCGAGGCATCACCGACAAGATCAAGTCGGCCTGCCAGCTCACCGACCAGGACCTCGACAAGCTTCGTCGCACGCTGGAAGCGCTGGCGCACCCGGCGATCGAATAACCCCTTCAGGATAACCAGGAGACCTCCAATGAAGATCGGCATCATGGGCGTTGGACACATCGGGAAGACCTTGGTCCAAAGGTTGAGCGCGGCCGGACATGACGTGAAGGTGGCCAACTCCCGTGGCCCGGAGACGATCGGAGCCGACGTGCTGGCCTTCGGCGGGCGTGCGGTCTCCGCGGCGGACGCCGTGGCGGACGTCGACGCAGTGATCCTCTCGATTCCCCTGAACCGTCTCCCCCAGATCGCGCCGCTGATCGCCAAGGTGCCGGCCGATACGGTCGTCATCGACACCTCGAACTACTATCCGGCGCGCGACGGCAGGATCGACACCCTCGAAGCCGGTCAGGTCGAGAGCCTGTGGGTGGCCGAACAGTTGGGCCGGCCGGTCGTGAAGGCATGGAACGCCATCGGCTCCGACTCCTTCGCGAAGAAGGCAAAGCCCGTGGGGAGTCCGGACCGCATCGCCATCCCCGTTGCGGCCGATCGCGAGACGGATCGCAAAGTGGCAATGGCACTCGTCGAGGACACCGGGCTCGACGCATTCGATGCGGGGACACTCGCGGAGTCCTGGCGGCAGCAGCCTGGCGCGCCCAGCTACTGCACGGACCTCACCCGCGAGGAGATGCCGGCCGCGCTGGCGGCAGCCGATGCGGCGCGATTGCCCAAGCGGCGCGACCTGGCGGTTGCGGCCATCATGGAACGGGTCGGAGACGGCACGACGAACCCGGATGCGGACTGGGCCGTTCGTCTGAATCGTGCGTTGTGCATGTGAGTTATTGCCCCGGCTTCCCCTGGGCGGGCCACGTCCAGGGACCTAGACTTCGGAGGCCGCGGCCTCCAGCGCCGCGAGGATGATGGGGAGGTCCGCCTCCCCCGTGCGCCAGTTGGAGAAGGCCGCGCGCAGGCCGGGGCGGCCGGCGTACTGCGTGGGGGTGAAGTGCGCGCGCCCGTCGGATTGCAGCGCCGCGAGGAGGCGGTCGCGTCGCGCGGCGTCCCCTGTTCTCAGCGCGAAGCAGACGATGTTCAGCGACACCGGAGCCAGCAGCGCGTAGTGCGGCGACGTTGCGAGTCCCTCCGCCAGGCCGCGGGCGAGCGCGCAGCTCTGCTCGACGAGGGCGCGGTGCCCTTCACGGCCGTAGGCCATGAGCGTCATCCACGCGGGCAGCGCCCGGAAGCGGCGCGAGTTCTCCGGCGTGCGGTGCAGCAGGTCCGGCCCCATCCCGAGGTAGGCGGCCACCGCGCGGAAGACACGCTCCTGCTGCGCGAGGTGGCGCGTGAAGACGATGCCGGAGTCGTAGGGCACGTTGAGCCACTTGTGCCCGTCCGCCGCGACCGAGTCCGCGTGGGCGAGCCCTCGCAGCAGGTGCGCGTGCGCGGGACTGCACGCGGCGAAGATGCCGAAGGCGCCATCCACGTGAAGCCAGGCTCCGTGGCGGCGGCACAGCGCCCCCACCGCCTCGAGGTCATCGAAGTCCCCGGTGTTCACCTCCCCCGCGCTCGCGAGCACGATGGCCGGAGCGCCGCCGAGCGCCTCAAGCCGCGCCTCGAGCGCCTTCGGATCCATGACGGGCCGGCCCGGGAGGCAGGGGACCTCCTGCACCGAGCGTCGCCCCATGCCGAGGATGGAGAGCGCCTTGAGCACGCTCGCGTGCGGCGCGCCGCCCAGCACCGCGACACGCGGCAGCCCCCACAGCCCCTCCTCACTCACGTCGTGGCCGAGCCGCTCCATCGCCCACTGCCGCGCGGTGGCCAGCGAGACGAGGTTCGCCGCCGTCGCGCCACTCACGAAGGCGCCCTCGAAGGCCTCGGGGAGGCCGAAGAGGGAGCGCAAGAGTCCCAGCGCCTCGCGCTCCACGCTGGTGGCCAGCGAGTCGCCACCGTTGCTCAGGTTCTGGTCGTACGCGGAGACAAGCCAGTCGCCCACGAGCGCCGCGGGCGTGGTGCCCCCGGTGACGAAGCCGAGGTAGCGCGGCCCCGCGGAACCGGAGAGCCCGGCCTCGTAGCGGCGGCGGAAGAGCGCGAGCGCGTCCTCCGCGCCGAGGCCCGCGTCAGGCAGCCCGAGCGGCTCGGGCGGTTCAGGGCGAATGCCCGCGGGGCGCTCGGGCAGGGCGGTGAGGAACTCGATGGCGCTCGCACGGGCCTGTTCGAGCAGGTCCGGGAGCCGGGAGAGGTCGCGGGTGAGGAGGTCGCTCATGGTCACCAGGGTCCCCGCTCCCTCCAGAATGAGGACCGGGGACCGCGCATCCTACGTCACCTGCGCTGCAGGGCGCTCCGCGCGCCGGCTGCCGTGCCAGCGCGAGTAGACCTGGGTGAACTCCGCGCCAAGGAAGAGCAGCTGCGAGGAGTAGTAGACCCACAGCAGCAGCACCGCGAAGGAGCCGGCGGCCCCGTACGAGGAGGACACGCTGCTCTTGCCCAGGTACATGCCAATCCCGAGCTTGCCGAGGCTGAAGAGGAAGCTCGTCACCGCCGCGCCGAGCCACACGTCCCTCCAGGCGACGTGCGTGTCGGGCATGACCTTGTAGATCATCGCGAAGAGCACCGTGGTCACGGAGAAGGCGATGGCCAGGTTCACGAGCTGCATCACCGCCTCCCAGCCGGGCATCAAGTTCTTGAGGAAGGTACCGGCGGCCGCCAGCGCCGCGCTCACCACGAGCGAAACGAGCAACAGGAAGCCGATGCCCAGCACCATCGCGAAGGAGAGCAGGCGTTGGCGCACGAAGGCGAGCAGCCCGTTCATCGGCTTCTTCTTCACCTTCCAGATGGTGTTGAGCGAGTCCTGGAGCTGGACGAAGACACCGGTCGCGGCGAAGGCGCTCACGAGGACGCCAATCAGGGTGGCGACGATGCCCGAGCTGGGCTTGCTCGCGCTGGCCACCAGATCCTCGACGACCTTCGCGCCCGCGTCGCCGATGAGGCTCTGCAGCTGGTTCCGGATCTCCCCATGCGCCGCCTCCTGCCCGAACGCGAGACCCGCCACGGCGATGGCGATGATGAGCATCGGCGCCACGGAGAACAGCGTGTAGTAGGCGAGCGCCGCCGCCTGCGCGGGCACGTTGTCGTCCATCCACTCGGTGAGGGTCTGCTTCAGCAGTGGCCAGACGTGGTGCGGCCTCATCGACCCCTCGCTCCTGCGCGGCGGCATGCGCGCAGGGAGAGCTTAGGCCGCACCGGCGTCCCTCAAGTACCTTGCGTGGGGACACGCCCCGCCAGGTGTTCACCAAGGCCCCCCTCCTTCGTGATTCGCGAAGGAGGGGGGCCTCGTCCTGCGTGCCCCGAACCACGCCGCGCGGCCTACTGCACGGCCTGTTCGGACAGCAGCCGCACGTTGAGCGCGCCGTTGGCGAAGAACTGGCTGTTCCGCCCGACGGTATGCGCCTCCAGGCGGCGCTGGAGGTTGATGTCGTAACGGCCCAGCTTCATCAGCCCGTCGTTGAACCAGCCATCCCCCTCCCCTGTGCCATCCACGTACTCCGCATACGCCTGGGGCGCGGGCCAGATGACGGTGTTCAGCGTCACGGTGAGCCTGCGGACGTCATTCGCCGTCCACGTCATGTCCGCCTCGTAGGCCTCGACGATGAAGGCCACCACGCCGTTCGCATGGGCCACATCCTGACCGGGCTGCGAGTTCAGGCCCCACCTGTCATTCCAGAAGTAGGCGGTCGGGTGGTCGGGGTTGGGCTCCATCTGCCCGCGAAGGGACGACGGGAAGTTCGGCAGGCCCTGGTTGATGTTGTCGAAGACCTCCAGGTAGCGGGCCTTCCGCTCCGGGTCCGTGGTCATCCGCGACAGGTCCATGGCGATGAAGGCCCAGTGAGCGGCCATGTGCGTGCGATTGCGATAGAGGTTGTCGTTCGCCCCGCGCACGAACCACTTCTCGAAGATGTTCTTCTCCGAGAACGTCAGCAGGCGCTCGTACTGCGAGCGGTAGACGTCGGCGGCGTAGAGTTCGGGCGTCTCACGGATGACGCGCAGCAGCCGCGTCACATAGCGCCAGCAATAGCTCTCATACAGCGGCACCTCCTGCCCCGCTGGCGCTGAGACCGTTGAGGCCCAGCCCCAATACCCGTCCTTGTACTGGCTATGGGGGAGCGCCGAGGAGCGCGCGGCGGAGGCCACCAGGTTGTTCACGTAGAGCAGGGCCCGGTCGAGGTACGCCTTCTTCCCGGTGGCCCGGAACATCGCGGTGTTCGCGTCGAGGCCGTAGGCGAGGTTGTAGAAATTCCAGCTGTTGCGTGAGTTGCTCCAGGGCAGGAAGTCCCGGGTGTGCGCACGGCCCCACTCATCCACGAACATCCGCTCCCAGGCCGCGACGGAGCGAAGCCCGGCGGGGGCCGGAGGGAGCGCGGGGGGAGGCGGAGACGAGGTCGGAACCGCGGGAGGCAGCTCTTCCTCGGACGGAGCAGACGGCTCCCCGGGAAGGGCCCGCTCTTCGGGGTCCTCGATCCTGCCTACGGGCTCACAGGCGCCGCACAGCAGCAGTGAGAGGAAGATGAGCGGGGGCCTGACGAAACGAGAGGGGCATGGGCGTCGGGGGTATGACATCGGGGGCAGCCTTTGGTCGGTTCGACGTGCCCATGGAGGGTAGGGGCGCCCCGGGACCATCCCAACGCCCCTCAGGGAACAGACGCGCTTCCAGGACAGGACTCCTGCGTGCCCCCCGTGGCCGGCCCCCCGCGCCGTGCCGTGGAGCTTTGGACAGATGAAGTGTTCATCACCGGTTTTTGACGCAGGGTCCGAAGCGAAGATGAAGACGCCCACATGGCCGACCGGGTCGCACCCTCTCCGCCACCCGCTGTAACGCTCTGTCATACTGGTCCGCCGCCGTCCCCACACCCCTGCGACCTGGAGACATCCCCTGGCCAGCGACAAGCGCAACGCGTTCGCCCCCCATCCGCTGCTTCGACAGACCGTGGCCCGCCTGCTGTTCGCGGCGCCCGTCCTGTCGGTCATTGCCTGCGAAGGCGAAGAGGAAGGGGGCTGCATCCCGTATGACGCGCGTGAGGAGCGCTATGACACCCGCGACAAGTTGCCGGATGGGGGCGCCCCCACGAGCACGGACTGCATGTTGGTGTGCCAGAGGCTGGGCGCCCATCGCTGCGTGGCCTCCCCCGCGCCCACGGCGCCTCCGGACGGCGGTGAGCCCTACCCGCCCCACACCGCGTGCTACTTCACCGTGGCCGCGGGATGCGCTTCCGACGGACGTCGGCCCGAGGGACTCCAGGCGACGCGAGCGGAAGCGCGGTGCGCGCTGGGCACCCACTTCGCGCGGATGGCCTGGTTGGAGGCGGCCTCCGTGCCTGCCTTTCTCCGACTCGCGGAGGAGCTGAAGGCCCACGGAGCGCCCCGGGAGCTGATCCGCGCGGCCCGGCGCTCGGCCGGAGAGGAGGTCCGCCACACGCGGGCCGCGGCGGCGCTGGCCCGACGCCACGGCGCCACCGTGCCCGCGGTGGAGGTCGCCCCGTTCACGTCGCGCTCGCTGGAGGCCCTGCTGTTGGAGAACGCGCAGGAAGGGTGTGTCGGGGAGACCTATGGCGCGATGGTGGCCGGATGGCAGGCACGCACGGCGCGCGATGAGCAGGTGCGGGAGGCGCTGAGCCAGATCGCCGAGGATGAGCTGCGCCATGCCGAGCTGTCCTGGGCCGTGGAGGCCTGGGCGACCGAGCGCCTCACGCCCGAGGCGCGCCAGCGGGTCCGGGACGCGCGTCTCGCCGCGTTCCAAGAGCTGGAGCCCAGGGTCGCGAGCGAGGAGCCCGAGGCCGTGCTTGTCGAACAGGCCGGGCTGCCCTCGCGCGACGCCGCGCTGCACCTGCTTCGCGGGCTCCAGGTCCTGCTCGCCTGACCGTCCGCACCCGAGCGCTTCAGTGCATCCCGGTCAGAACCGGGCACGCTGGATGCGCTCGCGGTGGGTGCCTTTGAAGGTGGCGCCCGTCATCTCGGGTCCACGGTCGCGGTCGCTTTCGGTGCCTCCGCGACGCCGAGCCTCTCCGCGCGCAGACGGCGCAGGCGACGATTGCTGATCGTCAACCCGTCGATTCCCCCGGACGCCGCCCGCGTGAAGGTCACCGCGCCGAGCGAGCCGACGAAGCGGTCCCCGCCGACGGCATCCAGCACGACCTCGTCCCGGCGTGGCCAGCGGATCGCCAGCTTGCCGTCCGCGACGCGCACCGTGTAGGTCGCGTCGACCTCGTCGCTGCGGTACAGCCCAGCGAACGTGGCCAACACCGAGGTCACGGGCAGGGGCGCGGTCACGGGGGTGAAGTCCCGAAACGTCGGCCAGGCATCCTTGATGCTCAACGTGCGCGGGGACCCGGCCGTCGGCGCCGAGAAGCGCCACACGTGCATCGACTCGCCCGGGCGGAACGCGCCATCGCCGATGGGCACGAAGGCCGTGGGCACGCCGACCTGGCGCAGCGCTCCGTCCTTGACCTCCAGCCGCACCACTTCATCCGTCAGGGGACTCCAGTAGTTGCCGGCCAGCACTGACAGCTCCGCCTCCGGCAGCTTCACGGCGGGGGGCATCACGGTCTTCATGCGGTCGCCCAGATAGACCTCGGCCACCTTCCGCGTGAGGTCGGCGGGCACGAGCGTGGAGCCGTTGCACAACGCGACGATCGCCAGCCGCTGGTCCGGAAAGAGGAGGGCCTCCGTGCGGTAGCCACCGTCCATGCCGTCGTGACCCACCGTGCGCAGGCCGCGATGATCCCCCAGCCGCAGGCCGCCGCCATAACCCGTGGCGGTGCCGTCGTTCAGGCTGCCGGAGGTCTGCAACATCGCGTTCAGCGCCTGCCCACCGACGCGCGCGTCGATCAGGTTCTGCTCCCACTTCAGCAGGTCACCGACCGTGGTGAACAGGCCCGTCGCTCCGTAGTGGTCGACATTGGGGACGCTGCTCCGCCAGCCGCCGCCCTCGCGGGCGCTGTAGGCCCATGCGCGCCGGGGCACGAGCTCGGTGTGGTCGTCGCGGAAGCGGGTGTCCGTCATACCGAGCGGCTTGAAGATCCGCTCGTCAGCGAACGCTCGCAGCGACCTGCCGGACACGCGCCGCACGATGCCCCCCAGCAGCGTGTACGCGGCATTGCCGTACACGACCTCCGCGCCCGGTTCGAAGTTCACACCGCGTTGCCGGGTCAGCGCCCAGAGGATGTCTGCTTCGGTGTACACGTCGTCGCCCCGCCAGCCGGCCAGGTTCAGCAGCTGGCCCTGTTCACGCAGACCGTTGGTGTGGTGGAGCAGGTGCGCGACGGTGATCGTCTTGCCGTGGTCGGGCATCTCCGGCAGGTGCTTGCGGATGTCATCATCCAGCGACAGCTTGCCCTCCTGCGCCAGCAGCCCGATCGAGAAGGCGGTGAACTGCTTGGAGATGGAGGCAATGAGGAAGCTCGACCGCGGCGTGATGGGAACGTCGTGCTCCAGGTTCGACATGCCGTAGCCCCGCGCGTAATCCAGCACGCCATCGCGAGAGATCCCCACGGCGCAGCCAGGCGTGGTCTTGCCGCTCCATGGCGCGAAGAGGGCATCCACCTGCCGGTGGCGGTCGGGGCCTTTGCCCGCGGCGGCGATGGCGGGAGCGAGCAGGAGACCCAGGAACAGGAACGTCTTGCGCAGCATGGAGTGCCTTCGGAGCAAGGGGGTTGCGGGAAGCACGGTGCCCGCGCGAGCACCGCGCGGGGAGAGTGTTCAGCCGGTGGGAACGCGCATGCGGCGAACGGGCCCCACCGTGCGGCGAACGGGCCGCCCGCCAGCCCAGGGGCTTGAACCCCTGCCCTGCCCCACCC
>NZ_RAWD01000337.1:0-9724 GCF_003612065.1 Corallococcus sp. CA047B | reverse complement strand
GGTGGGAGGGGACAGGCCATGAGGTGGGACGCAATGGGCGAGTCGCCCGGACGGAGCAGCACGGTGGCGCGGGACGGTGGCGCGAACGCAACGACGGCTCGCGGTGGGCGGGGCTCCGTCCTCGCGGTGGTGGCGGAGAAGCCGGCCGTGGCGCGCGACATCGCCCGGGTGCTGGGCGCCACCGAGCGCGGCGAAGGCTGCCTGCGCGGCAATGGCTACATCGTGACGTGGGCCCTGGGCCACCTGGTGGGCTTGGCCCAGCCGCATGAAATCAAGCCCGAGTGGAAGCGCTGGCACCGCTCGCACCTGCCCATGCTGCCGCAGGACTGGCCGCTGGTCGTGTCGCCGCAGACGAAGGATCAATTCGAGGTGGTCCGCCGCGTGATGAACGCGCCGGAGGTGTCCGCGGTCGTGTGCGCCACCGACGCGGGCCGCGAGGGCGAGCTCATCTTCCGCTACATCTACGATGCCGCCGGGTGCCGCAAGCCGGTGCGGCGGCTGTGGGTGTCGTCGCTCACCGAGCGCGCCATCCTGGAGGGCTTCCAGAAGCTGAAGGACGGCCGGGCCTACGCGCCGCTGGCCGATGCCGCCATGGGCCGCAGCCGCGCGGACTGGCTCGTCGGCATGAACCTGTCGCGCCTCTACACGCTCGCGAGCGGGACCTTCGGCAGCATGCTGTCCGTGGGCCGCGTGCAGACGCCCACGCTGGCCATGGTGGTGGAGCGCGAACTGGCGATCCGAGACTTCGTGCCCCGGGACTACCTGGAGCTGGTGGCCACCTTCGCCCCTCGCGGCAAGGGCGCGGCGGCGGGGACTCGCTACCAGGGCACGTGGTTCCGCTCGGGGCCGGACGGCAAGCCCGTGATTCCCCCGGGCTTCGACAGCGTGCGCGAGGCCCGGCGCCTGGACGTGGACGGCGTGGAGGCGGGCCGCATCATCGACCGGGTGAGGGGCGGGCTCGCGGCGGTGGAGTCGCTGGACGCGGAGACGAAGCGGATGCCGCCGCCGCTGCTCTACGACCTGACGGAGCTGCAGCGTCACGCCAACCGCCTCTTCGGCTTCAGCGCGCAGCGCACGCTGGAGGTGGCGCAGGTGCTCTATGAGAAGCACAAGCTGCTGAGCTATCCGCGCACCGCCAGCCGGCACCTGTCGGAGTCGGTGGCGGACACGCTGCCGGAGGTGGTGCGCGCCATCCAGGCGCCCTACGCGGAGGACCTGGCGCCGGGCACGGGTGAGCGGCCCCTGGGCAAGCGCTACGTGGACGACGCGAAGGTGACGGACCACCACGCCATCATCCCCACGCCCACGTCGCCTGCCGGTGTGCGGCTGTCGCCGGACGAGCAGCGCCTCTACGACCTCGTGTGCCGGCGGGTGCTCCAGGCCTGGCACGAGGACCACGTCTGGAAGGTGACCACGGTCATCACGGCGGTGACGTCGAAGGGGGACACCAGCGCCGTGGTGGACCGCTTCCACAGCGCCGGCACGCAGGTGGAGCGCGTGGGGTGGAAGGTGTTGGACCTGGGCGGCGGGCAGAAGGCGCCGCGTCCCCGCACGGAGGGCAAGAAGGGCGAGGACAAGGACGACGAGCCGGATGACGAGCCCCAGGACCTGCCGCCGGGGCTCCTGCGCGGACAGGCGCAGACGGTGGAAGACGTGGAGGCGGTGAAGAAGCGCACGCGTCCGCCGCCGCGCTTCACGGACGCGACGCTCCTGACGGCGATGGAGTCGGCCGGGCGCACCCTGGACGAGAAGGAACTGGCGGACGCCATGCGCGAGACGGGGCTGGGCACGCCCGCCACGCGCGCATCCATCATCGAAGTGCTGCTGGAGCGCGAGTACCTCATCCGCCAGGGCAAGCGGCTGGAGGCCACGGACAAGGGCATCCACCTCATCCAGGTGGTGCATCCGGACGTGAAGTCCCCGGTCATGACGGGCCAGTGGGAAGCGTGGCTCCAGCGCATCGAGCGCGGGCAGGGCGAGCTGGACTCGTTCCTGAGCGGCATCGAGGCGTACGTGCGTGAGGTCGTGGGGCAGGCGCCGTCGTCGCTGCCTCCAACTCCGGTGCATGCGGGCGGGGCTCGGGCCTTGTCGTCCGGTGGGGGGAGTGCCTCGGGTGGAGCCACGCAGGACTTCTCCCGTGCGTCCGATGCCGGGCGCTTGGGCGGTGCTGCGTCCCACCAGGGCGGAGCCGTGCCCGCCAACGGGGGCGGCGGCGGTATGGCGTCCCATGGGGGCGGATTGGCTCCCGCGAACGGGCGCTCCGGGGGAGCGCTGACTCACGCAGGCGGACAGGCGCCCGCGAACGGGCGCTTCGAGGCCGCCCGACAGCATCCCGCGCAGGGCGCCGTCGAGGATCTCTTCCGTGCACGTGAGGCCGCGTCCGCCGTCGTTGCGGCCTCCGCGCGCGATGCCCTCGAAGCCCGCGCCGGCGCCGCGCGGGAGGGGGCGGGTTCCCTGCGCGATGCCGCTTCGGGCTCCGCTGCATCACGCGAGGCCGTGGGTCCGGGTGTCCACGTGTCGCGCGACGCTGCTGCTTCAGGTTCCCACCTGTCGCGCGATGCCGCGCCCCCGGGTTCGCACCTGTCGCGCAATGCCATCTCCTCGGGCGCGGGCCTTTCGCACGGTGCTTCCAGCGGCGCGCTCCAGGACCCGCGGGGCGCATCGCTCCGGGGGCAGGAAGCCCCTCCGCTGATTCCCTCCGCGGAGGTGCGGACCGCGTTCGTGCAGGCGTCCGCCGAGGGCTTCGGCCGTGCCCGCCGGCAGCCCCAGGGCGTGAACATGGGGAGCGGCCGGCCGGAGCGGGTGCCTCGCGCGCCCACGCCGCCGAACCAGCTTCGGGGCCTGTTGAAGGAGGCATTCGGCTTCTCAGACTTCCGGCCGTACCAGGAAGAAGTCTGCCGCGCGGCCACGTCCGGCGAGGACCTGCTGCTGGTGATGCCCACGGGCGCGGGCAAGTCGCTGTGCTACCAACTGCCCGGCCTGGCCCGGGCCGGGACGACGCTCGTCGTCAGTCCCCTCATCGCGCTGATGGAGGACCAGGTGCTGCGGCTCCAGTCGCTCGGGTTCGCTGCGGACCGCATCCACTCCGGCCGCGACCGGGCCGCCTCCCGGCAGGTGTGCGCCGAGTACCTGGAAGGTCGCCTGGACTTCCTCTTCATCGCACCCGAACGCCTGGGCGTCCCCGGCTTCGGCGAGTTCCTGGCCCGGCGCACGCCCTCGCTCATCGCCATCGACGAGGCGCACTGCATCTCGCAGTGGGGGCATGACTTCCGTCCGGACTATCGGCTCCTGGGCTCGCGCCTGCCGCTCTTGCGCCCGGCCCCCGTGGTGGCCCTCACCGCCACCGCGACGCCGGACGTGCAGCGCGACATCGTCCAGCAACTGGGGCTGCGCGGCTCCACGGGCGGCGCGGCGCATACCTTCATTCACGGCTTCCGCCGCACCAACATCGCCATCGAGGTGCGGGAGCTGAACCCGGGGGCTCGCGGCGAGGCCATCCTGACGCTCCTGCGAAACCCGGAGCACCGGCCCGCCATCGTCTACGCGTCCACGCGCAAGCACGCGGAGCAGTACGCGGAGCTGCTCTCCTCGGACTTCCACACCGCGCCGTACCACGCGGGCCTCCCGCCCGCGGACCGCGACCGCATCCAGGCGGCCTTCCTCAAGGGCCACCTGGAGGTCATCGTCGCCACGACGGCGTTCGGCATGGGCATCGACAAGGCGGACGTGCGCACCGTCATCCACGCGGCGCTGCCGGCCAGCCTGGAGGGCTACTACCAGGAGCTGGGCCGCGCGGGCCGCGACGGGAAGGACTCGCGCGCCGTGCTGCTGCACGCGTTCGTGGACCGGCGCACGCACGAGTTCTTCCACCGCCGCGACTACCCGGATCCCGCCGTGCTGGAGCGGCTGTACCAGGCCACGTCCAACGAGCTGGAGCCCAAGGGCTCCCTCCAGGCCCGCGTGCGAGGGGACCCGGAGGTGTTCGACAAGGCGCTCGAACAACTGTGGATCCACGGCGGCGTGGAGATGACGCCGGACGAGGACGTGCGGCGCGGGCGCGCGGGCTGGGCGGTGCAGTACATCGCGCAGCGCGAGCGCAAGCAGCTCCACCTGGAGCAGATGGGCCGCTACGCGGAGGCGCACGGCTGCCGCATGCGACACCTCGTCGCGCACTTCGGCGACCTGCAGGACTCCGGCGCGGCGTGTGGCCTGTGCGACGTGTGCGCTCCGGAGACCTGCGAGGTGGTGCGCTTCGAGGAGCCCTCCGCGGTGGAGGCGCACGCGCTGGGCCGCATCCTGGAGGCCCTGCACGCGCGCGACGGACAGGCCACCGGGCGGCTCCACCGCGAGCTGTTCGGTGACGCGCTCCACCGGCGCGACTTCGAACGGCTCGTGGGTGGACTTGCCCGCTCCGGGCTGGTGCGCCTGGACTCGGACTCCTTCGACAAGGACGGGCAGGTCATCCTGTTCCAGCGGCTGTCGCTGACGGACACGGGCCGCCGCGCACGCGTCATCGCGCCCGGCCAGGTGGTGCTCCCCCAGGCGCGCGAGGAATCCCCCAAGAAGCGCCGTGGCCGCGCTGCCCCCGCGGCGTCGAAGCGGGCCCCTCGCAAGCGCGCGAGCACCGAGCCCTCCAAGGGACGCGGCAAGCGCGCCGCCACCACGGGCACCCGGCGCGGCGCCGGCAGCCGCGCCGAACCGTGGCAGTCCCCGCGCGTGGACCGGACCGACGCGGACTTCTCCCAGGAGTCCTTCGCCCCGGACGCGCCCGCCCCGGGCCGGAGCTGGAAGGCACGCACCCCGGCGGATCCCGCCCCGGGCCCCCGGGCTTCGTGGAACGCGTCGCGCCAGACGCCTGACGCCGGCCACGCGGCCCCGGAGGCCGCTCCCGCCCTGGTGGAGTCCCTCAAGGCCTGGCGGCTCACGGAGGCGCGCAAGCGCAAGGTGCCCGCCTTCCGCATCCTCACCGACCGCGTGCTGGACGCCATCGCCAGCGCCCGGCCCTCCAGCGGCGCGGAGCTGCTGTCCATCCACGGCGTGGGGCCCGCGCTCACCGAGCGCTACGGCGCGCAGATCCTCTCGCTCGTGTCGCGCCGTCGGTAGAGCGTCCGCCGCAGGACAGCCTCGCGCTGGGCGCCCTTTACGGCCTGCGTGTGTCGGTCCGCCGCACCGCGCACGCGAACCCGCGCCACGGCGTGGGCAGGGGAGGGATTCGAAAGGGCGCGGATCCGCCCGGGTGCCCCACGCGAACCGGCCGACAAGGGAAAGCCTTTTCCTGGGCTGTCGGGGCGGACAGCGACCAGCCGGGCGTGAAGGTTGTTTCCCAACCTTGTGAGCGTGGGGCCGGGTGCCACCTTCTCACCCAACACGCGCATGGGCGACGTGGGGGTTCAAGGGGGCGCGCAACGATGGAGCTGGGCTTCGAGACGATTGGGAACGCCACACTCATCTGTCACGACAACGGGCCGGTGTTGGTGACCGACCCCTGGACGGACGGCACGGCGTACTTCGGCAGCTGGACGCTGTCGCATGAGATTCCGGAAGAGCAGCGCCAGTCCATCCGCGACTGCGCCTACGTGTGGCTCTCCCACGGCCACCCCGACCACCTGAGCATGGAGTCGCTGGAGAAGCTGCGCGAGCGCACCCTGCTGGTGCCCAACCACGTGGGCCACCGCATCCGGGACGACCTGCGCGAGGCAGGCTTCCGCGTCCAGGTGCTCGCGGACCGCGAGTGGACGCGGCTGTCCCCGCGCATCCGCGTGCTCTGCCTGCCGGACGTGAACCAGGACGCGGTGCTGCTGGTGGAGGTGGGCGGCCGGCTCATCGTCAACCTCAACGACGCCGGGGACCGGGGCCAGGGCCACTTCGTGCGCCGGGTCATCAAGGAATACGACGAGACCTTCCTCCTGGCCCTGTCCGGCTACGGCGACGCGGACATGATGAACTTCTTCACCGAGGACGGGAACCGCATCCTCCCGTACGCGGCGGCGAAGACGCCCGTGGGACAGACCATCGCGCGGCAGGCGGAGACGTACGGGGTGCGCTACTTCGTCCCCTTCAGCTCCATGCACAAGTACCAGCGCGCCGACAGCCTCTGGGCCGCCGAGTACACCACCACGCTTCCCGACTACGCCCGGGGCTTCAACTCCACCACCTGCCAGATGCTCCCGGCCTTCCTGCGCCACGACTTCACCAACGACGCCTCCGTCTCCATCAACCCCCGGGAGCGCACCCTCACGCCGGTGGATCCGAAGGAGTACGGCGACGACTGGAGCGAGTGCCTGGAGGCGGACGAGGTGAAGCAGTTGGAGCAGTACTTCCGCGCCGTCGAACACCTGGGCACGGTGATGGACTTCCTGCGCTTCCGCGTGGGCGGCAGGGAGCACGTCATCGAGTTCAACAAGCGCCGCTTCGACAAGGGCATCACCTTCGACGCGCCCCGTGGCTCGCTGATGACCGCCGTGAAGTACCAGGTGTTCGACGACCTGCTCATCGGCAACTTCATGAAGACCACCGTCCACGGCGGCTTCGGCAAGGGCAGCCTCTATCCGGACTTCAGCCCCTACGTGGCCAAGTACGCGGACAACGGCAAGGCCCGCACCGCCGCGCAGCTGCGCGACTACTTCAACGAATACCGGAGCCGCGACATGGTGGGCTACCTGCGCCACCAGCTGGACGCCCACTGCGTGCGCCCCATCCAGATTCAGTCCGCGGAGCTGCTGCGCACCCTGCTGCCCGCCGACTCCAGCGCCTTCCGCATGGCCAAGGAGACCTACTGGAAGGTGCGCCGCGCCATCCTCTAGGAAGTCCTGTAAATCCGGCTGAGGGGCTGACCGGAACCAGGACATCCCCCTGTCTCTTTCTCAGGCAGCGGGAGAGGTGCGGGGAAAGCCCTGTCTTTCAGCGGGGTTGGTGACAGGTCTGTCACGAAGGGTGACAACGGAAGCGCGGGAGCCTGGAGCGCGGTCACTCCAGCTATCCCGCGTTTTCGGATTTCTTCCCCCGGAGGGCGGGGTCGGTGGGGTTGGCCCGACAGTTGCTCATTGGCCCGGCGCGCGGCTTCCGCAACTGGCGGGAAGGCCAAACGGTGGCGGCGCAATCCCTCGTAGGACCCCAAAAGAGTTCTCAATGCTCAAGTTCCGCTCTGTTGCGATGCTGGCCGGTGTTTCGCTGCTCGGTGCTGCCTGCGGTGGTCCCGAGTCCCAGCAGGAAGCCGAAGTGACGCAGACGTGGGAGGAGTTCCGGGCGAGCGCCGTCCGCGAGCCGTGGGAGGGCGGGAAGATCATCGTCAACGGTGACGAGGCGCTGGAGTCCGAGGAGGAGCTGGCCGCCTACTTCCACAACGTCGTGGAGTCCAAGCTGGGCCAGTCGCAGGACGGCCTCGCCGTGTACTACATCGGCGGCGACATCAAGTGGAGCGCCACCCAGAAGCTGAACCTGACCTACTGCATCAGCAACACCTTCGGCACGACCAACAAGGCGAAGATGGTCACCGCCATGGCGAACGCGACGGCGGCCTGGGAGGCCACCGCGAACGTCAACTTCACCTACCTGTCCCAGTACGACGCGTCCTGCACCGCGTCCCAGGCGGGCGTGCTGTTCGACATCCGCCCGGTGAGCGGCCAGTCCTACGTGGCGCGCGCGTTCTTCCCGAACTCCTCCCGCTCGGGCCGCAACGTCCTCGTGGACAGCAGCGCGTTCGGCAACCTGTCGCCCTGGACGCTCACGGGCATCCTGCGCCACGAGCTGGGCCACACGCTGGGCTTCCGTCACGAGCACACCCGCTCCACCGCGTCCGGCTGCTACGAGGACTCCCAGTGGCGCGCGCTGACCACCACCTACGACCGTTCGTCCGTCATGCACTACCCCCAGTGCAACGGCACCCAGACGGGCGACCTCGTGCTGACCACCCTGGACAAGCAGGGCGCCCGCGCGCTGTATCCGTGAGCGACGTGAAGCGCTGACCTCGCGCGGCGGACGCCGCGTGCACGGGACCGGTGGGAGCCTCCTGGCTCCTGTCGGTCCCGTGGTCGTTTTCCAGCGCCCGCTTCAAGCGCGGACGGAGGGCCCCTCCACGTCGAGCGCGCGCTCGAAGAAGATGAGCAGCTTGCCGCCGCCGCGCTCGGCGATCTCCAGACACTCCAGCGCGGCGCTGTCCGCGTCCAGCTCGGCGCTGATGCGCTCCGGTTCGAGCACGCGGTGGGTGATGACGTCGTCGTCGTGGCCCGCGACGATCTGCACCGCGCCGGAGTCGCTGCCCTTCTGCTCCAGGGAGATCTCCACCAGCGGCAGGCTCCGGGCGATCTCCTGGTCACCGGTATCCAGGCTGATGGACTCCATGGTGATGGACTCCACGCGCACGCGCTCGTTGCGCACCCGCTTGCTGATGTCCGCCAGGTACTTCGCCCACTGCTCCCTGGGAATTTCCTTGGTGGTGTGTGCCATGCGTCCGCCTCCGCGCGAGTGTCGTGTGCCTCAACCGTAAGGCCTGTGACGCGCGGATGAAGGACGGGCCCGACTGACCGTTGCGTCGGGAGCCCCCCGGACCGGGCCCCGCCGTGTCGGCTGCCCCCGACGAAAGGGAGGGGCGCTCAGTCGCGCACGGTGTGCACGGCGTCGTCCTTGAGCACCAGGCGCACCGTGGCGGCGCGGCCGTGGCCGAAGTGCTCGTAGGCGGCGGCTTCCAGCACGGGGGCCAGCGCGGTGCGCAGGCCGCGGGCGCCCGTCTCCCGCTTGAGGGCGCGGGCGACAATCCAGTCGCGCACGGCGGGGTCCACGGAGAGCTGGAGGCCTTCGTGTTCGAACTCGCGCTCCCAGGTGCGCAGCACGTTGTTCTGGAGGATGTCGCCCAGGGTGGCCGCGTCCAGCGGAGCGAAGGACACCAGCCGGTTGAAGCGGCCGATGAGCTCCGGAATGAAGCCGTAGCGGGCGAACGCGGTGGTGTTCTCCAGGTGCTCCTCGGTGATGCGCGTGGCGATGGACTCCGCGTCGCGCGCGCCGCCCTTGCCGGGCTCGCGGCCGAAGCCCACGCGCTCCACGTGGGCCATTGTTTCAGCGGTGCCCCGGAAGCCGCTGAAGGCCCCGCAGGCGATGAAGGTGAGGCAGGACAGCTCCAGCGTTTCGGCGCGGATGCGGCTGGTGAAGCCGAAGTCGGGGGGGAAGGTGGCGTTGGACGCGGAGAGCAGGTGCAGCAGGCTGCGCTGTACGCCGAAGCCGCTGACGTCCTTGGTGGTCTGCTGGCCGGAGAAGCGGCTGTCGGAGCGGCTGGTGGCGAGCTTGTCGAACTCGTCCATGCAGATGACGCCGCAGGCGGCCCACTCTGCGTCGCGGTCCGCGGCCTCGTAGAGGCGGGACAGCAGGCTGTTGACGTCGTCGCCGATGTAGCCCGTTTCGGAGAACTGGGTCGCGTCCGCGAGCACGGTGGGCACGCCCAGGATTTCGCGGAACATCAGCTCCACGAGGAACGTCTTGCCGGAGCCGGTGGGGCCCAGGAAGAGGGCGTTCTCGCGGGTGCCGGGCTCCGGCTCCAGGCCCTCCAGGTACAGGCGGCGGATGCGGCGCAGGTGGCGGTAGGCGAGCACGGCGGCGGCGCGGCGGGCCTCGGCCTGGCCCCGGTAGCCCAGGTCCCCCAGGCGCGCGTCGATGTCCTGGGGCGACAAAATCTCCAGCGCGGCCACGCGCTCCTGGATGGGCGGGCCTTCGGGGAAGGAGGAGGGTTCGGCGC
>NZ_RAWD01000336.1:0-9777 GCF_003612065.1 Corallococcus sp. CA047B | reverse complement strand
CGCATCACCCTTGTCAGGGTGGGAACGGAAGGGGGGGTCGGCAACCCGGACGGCCCAAGCCCGCCTCCCAGGCGGGGTTGCACCGTCGGCTACCGGACCTGCCAGCTACAGGCCGTACTCGGCGCGCTTGTTCTCCGCGCGCGTGGCGCACGGCTGGTCGTACTCGGGGAAGTACTCGCGCATGTGGTCCAGCGTGGAGGCGGCCTGCTTGAAGCGGCTCTGGTTGTAGTAGCCCTCCACCTCCAGCAGCAGCTTGGAGCAGGTCCGGTCCAGCTCCTGCTGGGCGTTCTTCATGCCTTCCTGGGCCTCGTAGTACAGCTCCGGCTTGGGGTCCGGGTGGGCCTCCAGCATCAGCCACGCCTCGCGGAAGGACTTCCACGCCTCGTAGCGGTTGCGCGCGCCGATGTCCGGCGTCTCGAAGTTCTTGCGGCCCTTCTTGTAGGACTCGCCGGCCATCTGGACCAGCTGCACCGTCGAAAGCTGCTCGGGCAAGAGGGCGCGCTCCACCCAGACGTTCCACACGCGCCACGGGTCCTCGCCGGGCGGGTTGCGGGTGTTGTCGAAGATGATGCGGTTGGGCTCGCCCTTGCGCAGCTGCTGGGGCGGGATCATCAGCTCCAGCGAGCGCTCCTGGCTGGCCAGCGTGTCCGGGGGCACCTTGCCCACGTCCACGCCGTTGACGCTCACCACGACCTCGTCCTTGGAGATGCCCTGGGCCTGATAGTGGAGGATGACCACCGCGCGCGTGGCGGCGACGAACTCCCACTCGAAGACCTTCATGTCCGGCCGGTTCCAGGTGACGCCGTCGCCCAGGCCGAACGAATCATTGATGGGCTGGTTGGTCAGGCGCACCGGCTCCTCGCCGCGCGCCACCTTCTCGTCGCCGCCCAGCACCAGCCAGTACAGCAGGCCGAAGAGGGCCAGCACCACCACGCCGCCGCCGGTCATCACGCCCGCGCGGACCTTGGGGCTGGCCTCCGCCCAGAACAGGCGCAGGTTGGCCGCCAGGCCCGGCGTCTCACGGCGGATGCGGGCGCGGTCGGCGGCGGACAGGCCTCCGCCCCCGCCAGTACCGGCCCGGGGAGAGGAGACGCGGGCCACGGAGCGGGACGACTGCGAGCCCGTGCGGCGCGCCGGAGCGGACGTCCCGGACGGACGCGGCGCCAGGGCCTGGGGCGCGTCGTCGTCCGGCGGGGGCACGGCGGCACGCTGGGGGTTGGTGGTGGGCCGGCGGATCGCGCGCATGTTCATGCGGGTGGACTCCGCGCGGATCTCCTGGAGCTCCTCCTCGTCGGCGCCCTCCGGGCGCAGCGACGCGGCGGCCTTCTTGTTGCGCTGCTTGCGCAGCGAGTCCATGGACACGATGCGGGTGCTGTTGGCGCCGTCTTCCTGGGGCGCGTCTTCCTCGCCGGTGGTCGCGTCGTCCTGGGCGAGCGCGAACAGGAACGTCACCGGCCCCAACGTGATGGCATCCCCGTCGGTGAGCGCCTGCTTCTGCACCGCCGCGCCGTTGATGAGCGTGCCGTTGGCGCTCTTCTGGTCCTCCACCCCGTAGCCCTCGCCCATCTTCAAGATGCGGCAGTGGCGGCGGGACACACCCGGGTCGTACAGCACCACGTCACACTCGGAGGTGCGACCGATGAGCACGGAGTCCTGGTCGAAGACGAACTCCTTGCCAGCGTCTTTTCCCTCGGAGATCGTCAGTTGGAAAGCCATGTCGTCCTAGGAGCCTATCGAGGCATGCACGGCTCGGGCAACGGCTGCGCGAGCGCTCGCCGGCTCCAGCACCTCCGCCTCGCCTCCGAAGGATAGCACCCACTGCGTGAGCCAGCGCTCACTGTCTCCAGCCACGCGCACCTCCACCCCTCCGTCAGCGAGCGGGCGGGCGTCCTGCCCGAAGCGCTCCTTCACGTAGGGCGCGGCGATGGGTGAGAAGCGCACCCGGACGGAGGCCTCGCTGGCGCCGCGCGCCGGGTTGGGCACGTCCGCGCGGGCGTCCGGCGGGGGCAGGAAGGCGGTGGTGGTGACGGCCAGGTCCTCCATCCGGTCCAGCCGGAACAGGCGCGCGTCCTGGCGGGTGTGGCAGAAGCCCTGGAGGTACCACTGACCCCGGTTGCTGAGCAGCTCGTAGGGGCGCACCCGGCGCGACTCCGCCGGACGGCCCGGGGTGGCGTAGCCGAACGTCACTTCCAGCCGCTCCAGGATGGCCCGGGTGAGCGGCCCCAGCGCCAGGGGCGCCTCGCCCGTGGCGTCGATCTTCCGGTACATGTCCCGGAAGCGCTCGCGCGCGGCGGGCGGGATGATGTTCTCCAGCTTGGTGAGGGCGCTCTGGAGCGCGTCCCCGGTGGCCGGGCGCAGCAGCTCCGCCGCGGCGGCCAGGGCCGCGGCCTCGCCCGCCGTCAGCCGGGGCGGCGCGAACAGGCGCTGATCCAGGTCCACGTAGACGCGGTCGTTGTCCACGTAGATGTCGATGTAGTCGTCCGGGTTGAAGGGCGGCCGGCCCACGCATGTGAGCAGGTCCAGCTCCTCCAGCAGGTCCTCCCGGCTGATGTTGAGGGCCTTGGCCAGGGCCTCCACCGTGACGCCCGGGTGCTTGGAGACGTAGGGGACGAGGAACAGCAGTCGGCGCAGCCGCTCGTGGACGTTGCTCATGCGCTCACCTGCTGGCCATCCACCATCGCGTGCTTCTCCAGGATGCGCGCCGCCATCCGCTCCAGCGGCTCACGCGCCTCCGGAGGTCCCTCCACGCGGCAGTCCGCGCCGAGCGACAGGACGAACCGCGCCAGACCGTCCACGAACGTCACCGGGAAGCGGGCCCGCGTCACGCCCTCCTCCACCGGCTCCAGCGCCGCGCCGGGGAACAGCGAGCCCCCGCGCGAGGACAGCGGCCCCTTCAAGAGGAGCGTCACCTCCATGGGCTCATGGAAGCGGTACTGCCAGGGGAAGTACGCCACGTGCGCGTCGAGCGAGAAGTCGGCGGGCACCTCGAAGTCCGGCGTGCGCGGCCGGGCGGTGTTCGCCTTCAGCTCGCGGATGCGGTGCACGTGGAAGGTGCGCAGGCCCTGGCGCAGGTGGCAGTAGCCCACCAGCGTCCACACGCCGCGCCGCAGCGCGAGCCCATACGGGTCCACGCGCCGCTCCGTCAGCCCCGCCTGCTTGGGGCTGCCGTAGGTCAGCTGCACCCACTTGTGCGCGGAGCACGCCTCCCAGAGCGTCTCCAGCCGGGCGGAGACCTCCTTCTCCTGTCCCTCCTGGCCGGTGCCCAGCTCCATGCGCACGCGCGGGGTGGGCAGGGATTCCCCGGCGAAGAAGCCAATCTTGCGCAGGGCGTGCGCCAGGTCGTCGCGGCCCGGGAAGGCCCCGGACGCCAGCGCGGCGGAGCCGGCGGCGTAGAGCACGGCCAGCTCCTCCTTCGTGAGGTCCGCCTCCGGCAGGTAGTAGACGTTGCGGTCGACGAGGTAGCCGTCGCGCCGCTCGTCGTCGCCCTGCACGTAGCTCAGGGGGAAGCCGAGTTCGACGAGCTCCGCCTTGTCGCGCTCGAACTTGCGCTCCGCGGCGTCGTCCGAACCGCCGTAGTCGGCGGGGAAGTGCTCGCGCAGCTCGGCCCACGAGATGGGTTCCCGCGCGTCGAGCAGCAGTGCCACGAGATCAAGGATGCGTTCCGTGCGGTCCATTCAGAAGATCGGGGACGATGGCGGACAGGACCCGGGAGATCAAGCAGACCGGGGACTTCCGGGGGGTTGAGTGCGACGGCTGGGGGGAAGGGACAGCGACAAGAACAGCGGAGGCGGCCGCGCCCGTCCAGGAGGGATAGCCGCCCCCACCTGAACAGGCAAGCAGGTATCGCCATGTACCCCCTGATTCGTCCGCAAGGCAGCAGACAACCGGGGGCGTGGGGCTCGCACTCGGGGCGCGTCTGGGTTATTCCTTGGGAATTGTCGAATCGGGTGTGAAGCGACAGCGGATCCACCCGGGTCCGTTGCCCGCCGTGGGGCCGACTCGGCGGACGGATGCTTTCGAAGAGGGCTCGACCATGGACCGCACCTCCCTGCTGAAGAGATGGCTGCCCGGGCTGGCGCTGGTGCTGCTGACCTTCTTCGTCGCCACCCCGGCGCAGGCGCGCTCCGAACCGCTCTACTTCGCGCTGGAGGTCCGGCGCGACGGCCGGCTCATCGCCCAGCCCAAGCTGCTGGGTCAGGCGGGCCGGACGCTCAGGGCCGAGCGCCGCCGCCCGGGCGCGCTCTCCCCGGACTACCGGCTGGTGCTCACGCCCCGGGGTGAAGGGGATTCGTTCCAGTTGGAGCTGGACCTGTCGCTCCCAGAGGGCGAAGGCCACTCGCAGCTCGCCCTGCTGCACGGCCAGGAGCGCAAGCTGCAGCTCGGCCGGGTGCCGGGGGAGCTGGAAGTGTCCCTGCTCCTGATGAAGGTGGACTCGCCGGAGTTCCGCGCGCTGATGCGGCTCACGGAAGGGACGCCCGGCACGGTGCAGTCCGTCTCCAGCTCCATCTAGGCGGCCCCCGTCTGCGGCCGCCCCGCCCAGCGCTACAGCACCGCCAGGTCGTCGCGGTGCACGGCCTCGTCCAGGTAGCGGTAGCCCAGCACCGCTTCGATGTCCGTGCTGCGCCGTCCGGTGATGCGCCGCAGCTCGCTGGCGTCGTAGGTGGAGAGGCCCCGGGCGAACACCGCCCCGGTCGCGTCCGCCAGATCCACCGGGTCCCCCCGGCTGAACTCCCCCTCCACGGCCTTCACGCCACTGGGCAGCAGGCTGCGCTTGCCGGTGACGATGGCCTCCCGCGCGCCCGCGTCCACCACCAGCCGGCCCCGGGGCCGGAGCGCATGGGCGATCCACGCCGTGCGAGCGCTGCGGCGGCTGCCCGCCGGCTCGAAGAGCGTGCCCACCTCTTCGCCAAGCAGCACGGTGCGCAGGCGGCCGGGCACCGCGCCGGAGGTGATGACGCAGGGGATGCCCAGCTCCGCGGCGCGCGCGGCGGCGCGGACCTTGGACGCCATGCCGCCGGTGCCCACGGCGCTCGTCGCGTCTCCGGCGAGGGCCAGCACCTCCGGGGTGACGCCCGGCACGGAGGGCATCAGGCGCGCGTCCGCGTCGCGGCGGGGGTCGGCGGTGTACAGGCCCTCCACGTCGGACAGGAGCACCAGCGCGTCGGCCTCCACCACGCCAGCGACCAAGCTCGCCAGCGTGTCGTTGTCACCGAACTTGAGCTCGTCCACCGACACGGTGTCGTTCTCGTTGATGACCGGCACCACGCCCGCGGCCAGCAGGCGGTCCAGGGTGTGCTTCACGTTGAGGTAGCGCCGGCGCTCCTGCACGTCCTCGTGGGTGAGCAGCACCTGCGCCACTGTGCGGTCCGCGTGGCCGAAGGCCTCCTCGTACGCCTGCATCAGGCGGCTCTGCCCCACCGCCGCGCACGCCTGCTTGCCCGGGATGTCCCGGGGCCGCGCGGGCAGCCCCAGCCGCTCCATGCCCAGCGCGATGGCGCCGCTGGACACCACCACCAATTCCCGCCCCTGGGCGGCCCACAGCAGGTCCTGGCCCAGCGCCTCGAAGTGGGCGCGGTTGAAGCGGCCGGTGGCGCTCGTCAGCGCGTTGGTCCCAATCTTCACCACCACGCGGCGGGCCCCGCGCAGGGCGTTGCGTGCGGAATCAGTCACAGGGCGGAGCGTAGGCTGGAAATGGAAAGGACGCGCGCGCCCCGATTGTTCTTGAGGGTCCGTACGCATCTGAACGGTGGTGGCTTTGTCATGAAACCCGAAGGCCCGCTGTCCATCCAATGCCTTGAACGTGGCGCGGGCCTTTCAGTGGCCGTGCCAGGAGAAACGGTTTGAAGGAAATCTTCGGCAACACCCTGGGTCTCAAGTCGAGCGAGCAGCAGCGGCTGCGCAACACCTTCCGCCGCCGGGTGGATCCGCGCGAAATCGTGTCCGCGGAGCTCGCCCGCCACCTCACCGAGCTGTCGCATGAGCTCAACCGGCAGGTGGGCGTCCTCATCAACCGCAAGGGCGACATCGAGCACGTGGTGGTGGGCAACGCGCACAAGCTGGAGCTCCCGGACATCGGCCGCGCTCGCGCCGGGCAGATCCGCCTGCGTGGCCTGCGGCTGGTCCACACGCACCTGAAGAGCGAACCCCTGACGAAGGACGACCTCACGGACCTTGCGCTGCTGCGCCTGGACTGCGTGGCGGCCGTGGGCGTGGGCCAGGAGGGCCTGCCCGGGGTGCTGCACTACGCCTACCTGGTGCCGGAGAACGGCACGGGCGAGTTCTGGCAGGTGTCCAAGCTGCCCTCCGTGCACGTCGAACAGCCGGACGTCCTGGCGACGCTGGACGCGCTGGAGGAGGAGTTCAACCGCAAGGCGGCCTCGCGCACGGTGTCCGGACGCGAGCGCGCCATCCTGGTGGCGGTGTGCCTGGACGGCAACCGCGCGCGGGCGGAGTCGTCGCTGGCGGAGCTGAAGGAGCTGGCGCGCACCGCCGGCGTGGAGGTGATGGACAGCGTGCTCCAGGTGCGGCGGGAAGCGGATCCGCGCTACCTCATCGGCCGGGGCAAGCTGGACGACCTGAACCTGCGCTCCATGCAGTCCATGGTGGACCTGCTCATCTTCGACAAGGACCTCACCCCGTCGCAGGGGCGCCACATCGGTGACGCGACCAGCCTCAAGGTGTTGGACCGCACGCAGCTCATCCTGGACATCTTCGCCCAGCGCGCGCAGACGGCGGAGGGCAAGCTCCAGGTGGAGCTGGCGCAGCAGAAGTACCGGCTGCCCCGGCTGGTGCAGGGCGACGACTCGCTCAGCCGGCTCATGGGCGGTGGCGTGGGCGGACGCGGCCCCGGCGAGACGAAGCTGGAGATCGACCGTCGCCGCGTGCGCGAGCGCATCACCAATCTGGAGAAGCGCATCGACCTCATCAGCCGCGAGCGCAGCGTCCGGCGGGCCCAACGCAACCGGCGCGAGGTGCCGGTCATCTCCATCGTGGGCTACACCAACGCGGGCAAGTCCACGCTGCTCAACGCCATCACCAACGCGGAGGTGCTGGCGGAGGACAAGCTGTTCGCCACGTTGGATCCCACGAGCCGCCGGCTGCGCTTCCCCCAAGAGCGGGAGGTCATCATCACCGACACGGTGGGCTTCATCCGGGACCTGCCCAAGGACCTGGTGGCTGCCTTCCGCGCCACGCTGGAGGAGCTGTACGACGCAAGCCTCCTCCTGCACGTGGTGGACGCGGGCGACCCTGCCCGCGACGACCAGGTGGAGGCGGTGGAGACCATCCTCAACTCGCTGGGGCTGATGGAGAAGCCGCGCCTGATGGTGTGGAACAAGGCGGACCTCCTGCCCGCGGACGAGGTGGAGCAGTTGCTGCGCTCCCGGGGCGGCGTGGCCATCAGCGCCGCGAAGCGCGAGGGCCTGGCGACGCTGCTGGCCAAGGCGGACACCACCCTGTTCGCCGAGGGAGCGTCCGAGTCCATCGGCGTCGTCTAGGCGCCCGCGGTGGATGGCGGATTGCCGGCATGGGGGCCTCCCCTCTAGAGTCGAGGGGCCTTGGCTCCCATGCTGAAACTGCTCATCCCCCTGTTGACGGCCCAAATCGAAGGCCTGCCCGGACAAGACGCCGAGCCGGCCTACGACAAGCCCGTCTCGTCCATCTCGACCGGCTACATCGACGTGCTCGAGAAGAACAGCCACATCGTCTACCCGGCCATCGCCGTGGTGACGCTGGCGCTCATCGCCTGGGGCATCCTCTCCGCGTGGCGCACGCAGGACATGGACGGCCTGCAGAAGAACCAGTTCAAGCAGTCCATCATCAACGAGCTGCGCCGGCAGATCAGCGGCATGCCCGGCGACCAGTTGGGCAAGACCATCGGGCTGGACCGGCTCAAGACCAACCGCCTGCTGGAGGAGATGCAGACGGAAGGTCTGGTGATGAGCCACACCAACTCGGAGCGGCTCACCGTGTGGCGCGTGCGCGGAGCCGGCCCCGAGGCCAAGCCCCGCAAGTACTGACCGCGCGCTCGCGGAGCGGACTCCGGAGCGCGGCCGGCCGCTACACGCCGGACAGCTCCGACTTCGGCTGGCGCGTCATCAGGTCCACCACCGCCATCTTCGCGTTCTTGCCCTCGTAGGCAATCTCGTAGACCTGCTGGCAGATGGGCAGCTCCACGCCCGTCTTGAGCGACAGGTCGCGCGCGCTCTTGGCCGTCTTCACGCCCTCGGCGACCTCCTTCATCTCCGCGAGGATGTCCGGCAGCTTGCGGCCCTTGCCCAGCTCCATGCCGACGTGGCGGTTGCGGCTGAGCTCGCCCGTGCACGTGAGCACCAGGTCGCCCATGCCGGACAGGCCGGAGAGCGTCAGCGGGTTGGCGCCCTTCCTCACGGCGAGGCGGGTGATCTCCGCGAGGCCGCGCGTGATGATGGCCGCCCGGGCGTTGTGGCCCATGCCCAGGCCATCCGCCATGCCCGCGGCGATGGCGATGACGTTCTTGAGCGCGCCGCCGTACTGCACGCCCACGACGTCCGTGGACGTGTACGAGCGGAAGGTGTCCGTCTGCAGCGCCTTCTGACAGCGCTGGGCCACCTTGTCCCAGTGCGACGCGATGGTCACCACCGTGGGCATGCGCCGCGCCAGCTCCTTGGCGAAGCTGGGGCCGGAGAGCACCGCGACGTACGGGTGGAACTCCTCCGGCAGACAGTCCTCCAAGAGTTCCGTCATGGTGAGGAGCGTTTCGTTCTCGATGCCCTTGGACACCGTCACCAGGGGCACCCCCTTGGGCAGGAACGCCTTCGCGCGCGCGAGCACCTCGCGCGTGGCGTGGCTGGGCGTGGCGAGCACCACCATCTCCGACCCGGCCAGCGCTTCCTCCAGGTCGGTGGTGGCGCGCACGCGCTCGGAGAGGGGGATGCCCTTGAGGTAGGTGGCGTTCTCGTGGCGGGTGTTGATGGCTTCCACCGCGCCGGGCTCGCGGCCCCACAGGCGGACCTCCTCGCAATTCACCGCCAGCACGTTCGCGAGCGCCGTACCGAACGAGCCTGCACCGATGACACTGCCGCGCATGGATGACCTCAAGTCGATAAGGAGGGGGCTTCAGAACAACGCGGACACCACGCCAATGGACAACGTGGGCATGAACTCCGCATCCGTGGAGCGACTGCGGAAGTCGCCGCCGACGGAGACAGCGTAGGACGTCTTTTCGCCGACCGGAAACTCCGCGCCCAGGCGCAGGAGGATGGACGCGTCCACCTTCCACGCGGGCGGCAGGCCGCTCAGGGGCGAGGACTGGATGGGGTCCAGGTCGAAGGCCAGCAGGCACCGCAGGTCCATGTACGGACGCACCGAGCGCGGCCCGTCACCCTGGAAGGAGGCCACGACGCCCGGGGCCACGTTCCAGTCGCGCCGGCCGCTCAGGTAGCGCGCGCCCTTCTGCTCCGTGTCCGGGGGACGCAGGAAGAACGCACGGCCTCCATCCACCACGAGCGCCAGGCTGCCGTTCGCACCGTCCAGCAGGGTGAAGCGCGCGCCCGCGCGGATCTCCGTCATCAGGCCGTAGACGCTGTCCACGCCCAGCCCCAGGTCCAGCGCCGGCAGGACGCCGTACAGGCCCCGCGCGGACACGAACGGGTAGCCCAGCTCCATGCCCACGCCCAGGTGCCCCGACCCCAGCGACCGCCCGCCATAGAGCCCGTACCGGTTGGGCGCCTGGGGAGGACGGGGAGGACCGGGCGGCTTCGGCGGTCGGACGGTCTTCTCCCGGCGCCCGGTCCTCCC
>NZ_RAWD01000335.1:0-9809 GCF_003612065.1 Corallococcus sp. CA047B | reverse complement strand
CCCCAGGCCATGGGCCCCACGGCCCCGAAGGCCCGCGTGTGGCCCATGGCCTGGGGAGGATGCACCCCGGACGTCGTGGTGCTCACCGGAGGCCGGGGCGCGCCCGCGACCGGAGCGATGGAAGGCGGAGGTGGAATGACGCCGGACGAGGTCAGCGGCCCGGAGGTCGGCGTCGGCTGAGGAACGAACGACCCGGTGGAGGTCGTCTGTCCCGCGAACAACTGCGTGGACTTGAGGCCAGCCCCCTCACCGCCAAAAATCTGCGTGGAAGACTGGGCACCCGAGCGGTCCGCGCCACCCGCGGGCGGAGGCTTCGGCGCGGGCGGAACGGCGCCCTGGGGCGAAGCCATGAAGACGTGACCACACCGCGTGCACTGCACCGAAGCGCCGCCGGGCGGCAGGAGTCGGGCATCCAGCACGTACTGCATCGAGCATTGCGGGCAGGAGATCTGCACCGGCTGTGCTTACCACACGCTCCCAGTGGCCGCCGCCGACTCCAGCACCGTGGCCGCCCGGAGGGTCTGCAACTTGGCGGAGCCCACGCCGGGCACCGCATCCACGTCGTCCCAGTTCGTGAACCGGCCCTGTTCCTCGCGGGCCATCACCAGCCGCCGAGCGAGGTCAGGCCCCACCCCGGGCACCAGGGCCAGCTCCGCTTCGGACGCGGCATTCAGGTCCAGCTTGAGCCCCAGCGCGAGCGCCCGGGCCCCCGTGGGCACGGTCCCCGGCCCGCAGGTGGCGAGGCCGGCGGAATCCAACCGCACGGCCTCCGGAGGGCAGTCGAGCGAGGGCTTCGCATCCGGCCAGCGCGCCCGGGCGACGACGCCCAGGGCGAGCAGGCCCAGCGACACCGCCGCGAGCGCGGACGTGCGCCCTGGCCGCCTCAGGCCTTCTGCCCGTGGAGTGCGTCGTTCTCGGACACGGTGGGGTGGTCCTTCACGGCGGGCGGCGCATCCAGCCCGAAGGCGGTGTGCAGCGCGCGCACGGCGAGCTCCGTGTACTTCGTGTGGATGACACACGACGTCTTGATCTCCGACGTGGAGATGAGCTGGATGTTGATGCCCTCCTGGGAGAGCGTCTGGAACATCCGGGCCGCGACGCCCGAGTGGTTGCGCATGCCCACGCCGACGATGGACACCTTGGCGATGGTGTCGTCCACCTCCACGCCGGTGGCGCCCACCTCCTGGGCCGCGAGCTTCACGACCTCATGGGCCTTGGCGAAGTCGGACTTGGCCACGGTGAAGGTGACGTCGGTGCGGCCGTCGCGCGACAGGTTCTGCACGATGAGGTCCACCACGATGTGCTTCGCGTCGAGCGCCCCGAAGAGCTTCGCCGCGGCGCCCGGCTGATCTGGCACGCCCACCACGGTGATCTTCGCCTCGTTCCTGTCGTAGGCGACACCTCGAACCAGCACGTCCTCCATGGATGCGTCCTCCTCGCAGACGAGCGTGCCGGGATCCTCGGTGAAGGAAGACTTCACCCAGAGGGGCACCTTGTACTTCATGGCGAATTCGACCGAGCGGATCTGCAACACCTTGGCGCCCAGGCTCGCCAGCTCCAGCATCTCTTCGTACGTGATGCGGTCCAGCTTGCGAGCGGCCGGGCAGACGTTGGGGTCGGTGGTGTAGACCCCATCGACGTCCGTGTAGATCTCACACGCATCCGCGTTGAGCGCCGCGGCCAGCGCGACGCCCGTGGTGTCGGAGCCGCCGCGGCCCAGCGTCGTGACGCTGCCCGTCTCGTCCACGCCCTGGAAGCCGGCGACGACGACGATCTGTTTCTTCGCGAGCGCGGCGCGGATGGGCTGGGCATCAATGCTCTTGATGCGTGCTTTGGAGAAGGTGCTGTCGGTGACGATGCGCACCTGGTGGCCGAGGAAGCTCACGGCCTCCCCGCCCTGCGCCTGGATGGCGAGCGCCACGAGGCCGATGGAGACCTGTTCGCCGGTGGCGACGACGACGTCCTGTTCGCGCTCGTTCGGCCGGTCGGTGATCTGGGCGACGAGTTTGAGCAGGCGGTTCGTCTCGCCGGACATGGCGGACACGACGACGACGACGTCATGGCCGGCCTTCTGGGCGGCGAGGCAGCGTCGGGCCACGTTCTTCATGCGCTCGGTGTCACCCACCGAGGTGCCGCCGTACTTCTGGACGATAAGGGCCAAGGGGCTCACGACCTCCCTGCACGGACGGGCGCAGGCTATATGGGCCCCGGGCCCCGGGTGTAAAGGGCCACTGCCACCCCGCCGCGATTCCGCTACCGTTCCCGGCGAAACCGACTTCAAGCCGCCAATCCGGAGCACCCTGACATGTCCCGCCCCCGCCTCCTCATCGATGGTGACACCCTGAAGCTGGAGGAGATCCTCCAGGTCTCCCGCCACGAAGTCACCGTCGAGCTGGCTCCCGAAGCCGCGAAGCGGGTGCAGGCCTCCCGCACCCTGGTGGACCGGGTGGCGGCCGGTGACACGCCGTCCTACGGCATCAACACGGGCTTCGGCACGCTGGCGGAGGTGCGCATCGACCGGAAGGACCTGCGCGACCTGCAGCGAAACCTCATCCTGTCGCACGCGTGCGGCGTGGGTCAGCCGCTGCCGCTGCCGGAAGCCCGCGTGCTGCTGCTGCTGCGGTGCAACGTGCTGGCGAAGGGCTTCTCCGGCATCCGGATGGAGACGCTGGGTCTGGCCATCGACATGCTGAACCGGGACGTGGTGCCGGTGGTGCCCGAGCGAGGCAGCGTGGGCGCCTCCGGAGACCTGGCCCCGCTGGCGCATCTGGCGCTGGTGTTGATTGGCGAGGGCGAGGCGTTCTTCGAGGGCGTGCGGATGCCGTCGAAGCAGGCGTTGGAGAAGGCGGGCCTGAAGCCGGTGGTGTTGGAGGCGAAGGAAGGCCTGACGCTGATCAACGGCACGCAGGCGATGTGCGCGGTGGGGACGCTGTTGCAGCTGCGAGCGGAAATGCTCGCGGACGTGGCGGACATCGCGGGAGCGATGACGGTGGAGGGCCTGCTGGGAAGCCACAAGCCGTTCCTGCCGGAGATCCACGCGGTGCGTCCGCACGCGGGCCAGAAGGCGGTGGCGGACCACCTGCGCCGGATTCTCAAGGGCAGCGAGCTGGTGGAGACGCACGTCAACTGCAGCAAGGTGCAGGACCCCTACAGCCTCCGGTGCATCCCGCAGGTGCACGGCTCGGCGCGCGAGGGCATCGCCTTCGCGCGCAAGATTCTGGAGGTGGAGGTGAACAGCGGGACGGACAACCCGCTGGTGTTCGCGGACACGGAGAACATCATCTCCGGCGGCAACTTCCACGGGCAGCCCATCTCCCTGGCGATGGACGTGGTGGCGATGTCGCTCACGCAGCTCTCCAGCATCAGCGAACGGCGCGTCGAGCAGATGGTGAACCCGTCCCTGTCGGGCCTGCCGGCGTTCCTGGCAAAGAACTCCGGGTTGAACTCCGGATTCATGATTGCCCAGGTGACTGCGGCGGCGCTGGTGGCCGAGTCGCGCATCCTGAGCCACCCCGCTTCCGTGGATTCGATTCCGTCCTCCGCGGGCCGTGAGGACCACGTGTCCATGGGCATGACGGCGGCGCTCAAGGGGCGCCAGGTGTCGGAGTTCGCGCGGTCGTGTCTTGCGATTGAGGTGCTGGTCGCGGCGCAGGCGCTGGACTTCCGTCAGCCGGTGAAGCCCGGCAAGGGCGTGCTGGCGGCCTATGAGCTGGTGCGCAGCAAGGTTCCGCACATGGACCGGGACCGCGAGCTGCATCACGACATCACGGCGGTCACGGCACTGGTGGAGTCCGGGGCGCTGCGCGAAGCGGTGAAGTCCGCCACCGCGTAGGAACTTCTACAAGCCCATTCGCAGCTCAGGAGGCCACATGAGACATGCCATTCCATTGATTCTTGTGTTGTCGACTGCCGGCCTCCTGCCTGCGGGGGCTGCGGACAAGTCCCAACCGACCGAGCTGAGTCTGAAGACAGGCGAGGTGCAGGTTTACGGATGGCACAACGGCAGCCTCGAGGTGTTCATTGTGGACAAAGAGGCTGCGCTCCATGTCTTCCTGCCGGACGCAAAGGGCTGTCAGCCAGAGTATCGGGGCTCGGTCGGAGAGAGCACGACTGTCGAACTCTACCGGGGCAAGGATGTCCGCACGGTCGTCCCATGGGGTGCTGTTCATCCGCCCCTTCCCGCCACCCACAGCCTTGAGAAGGCATCCGCTGGCGTCATCGAGTGCACGGCGAGCAAAGGTGCGGATGGAAAGCCCGGAGTCCGTATCACCCTGAAGAATCTGACCTTCACCCGCCACCACATCAGCAAGATGGGGCCTGTGGAAGCACCTCTGGGCGTCCGGCCCCCGTGACCACTCCCACGCCTCCAGTAAGGGGCCAGCGAGGGAGACAAGGACACACGACTGACGTTCAAACGTAGCCGTCCGGCCAACGACGTGCCGGAGGGCTTGAGGGTGGGCGTCAGCTGTGCTCGGCGAGCGCCGCGACGTGTTGATGGGTGAGGGGGATTGCCGTACGTGGGTTCAAGAAGCGTCGGCGACGCGAAGCCGCTTCCACTCGTGCGGCAGCAACTACCCGATGCGCGATTCGGGTGCGCCTGGACGCGCAGCAGCACGCCGCGAGGTATGCCTTGGGGTTGACGCCGTTGGCCTCGCAGGTGGCGATGAGGGCGTAGAACCCGGAGAGGTTCTCCCCTGCGGCTTCGTGGCCGACGAAGAGTTTCCCAGCAGCCAGTACCCGTTGTACCGGGGAGCTTACTCCAGCAGGGCCTGCCGGAGTCCATTTCCTGCGGCACTGACCGCTCACTGCGCCTCTTCGCTTCCTAGACGCACGCGACGTAAGGGTTACTTCTTCTTTTCAGGCGGCTTCACTGCCTCCTTGCGGATGGTGCCGATCTTCTTGTCACTCCGCGTGTCACGCCCATCCGGGTTCCGGATCGTTCCAGGAGGCAGCCCCTGCTTCTTCTCGAACGAGCCAACCGTCTGGTCGCTTCTCGTCTTCCGCGTCATGTATCTATCCTCCTGTAAAGGATGAACGGACAGTGCGTCCGGCCTCCCACTATCGAAAATACGATTGTCGTGCGTCAAGCACACGCGGCCTCCAGCAAGAGCATAAGACGCAGAGGGATTCTGTTGAGGGTGGCGGGCTGGAGCAGAGAGGACGAGGAGCGCCGCTTACGGGGTGCCCACGGCGAGTGCAAGGCTGGCCCCGGCGGAGGGCTACCCAGGCCGCAGGGTGTTGAGGCTCAAGCCGCCATCGCCAACAGGCCCGGGCCCCTGCCGCGCCCCTCGTGGGGGGGGGCGGCCTGGACAGGCGCGTACTCCAAGGGGGCTGCGCGGCCTCAACACCGGCCCGGCGCACAGTTCGTACGGCAGTCTCGGGTGCTCCAATATCGCTCGCCCCCCTCCCGCCTCCTTCACGTACGACAGAACCCGACGCCTGACTCCGCACCTAACGCAGGCGAACAGGTCCACCGCCGATGTGTAACCGTCCGGCCAACGACGTGCCGGATCGCTTGAAGATCGACGGGTGTCGTGCTCGGCGAGGGCCGCGACGGATTGAGAGGCGAGGCGGAAGGGATGCGCGGCTTCAGGAGTTGTCAGCGGAGCGCAGGCGCTTCCGTTCGTGCGGCAGCAGTTCGCCGATGCGAGCGTTCGGGTGCGTCTGGACGCGCAGCAGCACGTCGACGACGTAGCCCGTAATCGTCCGGCCAACGACGTGCTTAATCGATTTAAAGCTGCCGGGTGCGCAGCCCTCGCTCACGCTCGGTGTCGTTCGGCCTCGCGGTAGATCTGAGTCAAGGAGTAATCCAACAACGCCTGCCGGGAACCCAGGTATCGCTGGGCACGGACAAATGGAAGCCATACTCGGTTTCCTACGCGGACCTGCGCTTCCTCCAGTTTCTTCCGCGGTATCCACTGCCCGCCCAGTCGCCGGACCAAGACCTCGCCCAGGTACGCGCCCACGGCGGGCATGAGTTGCTCGTCGATTTTCCACCGCTCGAAGGTCTCCGGAAAGTTCCGGTCCCAGAGGTGGAAGTCAACGTCCGTCAGCGATTCGGGGGTCGTTTCGAAGACCGATGGCACCTGCGTGTGCAGGATCGCCACGAGGTGCTCGGCGAGAGTCGCATAGTGCTCACGGGCGTCGGCCGGATCCTGCACGTCCACAGGAAAGGCGGCGTTCGCGGGTAGCCACTCTTCCGGCTCGGGTGGCGGGCTGGCGTTGAACTCAGCGATCTTCCGCTGGCGCTCGCTGATCACGCACGCGCCCGTCACACGCGAGAGCAGCGGTTCCACATCCGGGTGGAAGCGTGGCTCCACGACGGCCAAGGTGGCGCTGCGGTCTCGCAAGGCAAGCAACACGGTGTCGACGTCGAGATCCGGCCGAAGGTGCGCCAGTGCCCGTGCCTGGGCCTGACGTGACTCCTCGCTGGCGAAGTCCGTGACGGTCGGCCACGTCACCAGGAGGACGCCGCCGCCAGGGAGTTCCTCTACAAGGTGCACAGGGGTGGACAGCATCCGCTCGCGCCCCACGGCTTCCACCAACGCAGGCCCAAAGACGTTGAGCCAATAGACCCCATAGATCTTGTCGAACCCATCCCTGATGGAGACCTGCATATCGCGGCCATAGTTGGGTGCGCCGGACAACTGTTCGTCCGCGTGACTGTGCGCCACAGCGTAGGTCACGGGATACCGGGACGCCCATGCACGAACCATGTCGATGAAGTTGCTACATCGCGCCTCCTCCGCAAATAATGAGAGCGGTTGCAGCATGAACTGAACATCCAACACTGGAGGGCTCGGAGAGAACCAGCTGCTGAATGTCATCTCCAACGCCGGCCTCGTCGTACGATACAGGCCGATGGCTACACCAACCTCGTCGCGTACCTCCATGAATGCCTTCCAGAAATTGGCTCGGCTGTATTTACGGTTACGCTTGCCCTGGACGACATTCGGCATCCACGGCCCTGCGGAAGCCTCCAGCGCATGAAGGAAGACTTCAAATTCACGCTCCACCGGCTCATGCGGATCGAAGGAGCCCCGAAACGAGAACTGGAGTCGATCCTCCATATTCGACTCATAGGGGTTCAGGATTTTCATTCGAAGGAAATCTCCACTTCCTTGACATGCATCCGAACGCGTTCCACTGCTGCGTTCAATTTATTGGAATTCTCGACGTAGACAGCGCCGTCCTCATAGATGAGACGAACCCTCTGGACTTGAAGGTGCACTCCATCGACTTCGGACTGGAGGGTGCGCCGACGGATGCTCAGCGTCTCACCGTAATATCGCAGCGCGGCGCTCGCGTCCGCATTCAACTGCGCCAACAGTTCCCGCTGAGTCAGCACCTGAAGGTCCCTGCTTTTGAAGCTGAACGTCTCCACGCGGGGCGGTTGGCCCGCAGGGGGCTCCGCTTCGATGACGAGCACGTCCGCGAAGCGGAGGTCCGCCTTCGCCACGCCCACATGCGTTTCGATGCGGGGCTGATTGAAGCCATGGAGCCACTTGCGTTGTGCCCGTGGAAGAGCCGCATCCTTCCGCAGCTTGACCACCATGGCTCGCTCGAATTCCATCCCCTTGGCGAAGGACCCGCGCAGCCGGTGGTAGTCCCTCCAGGTCAGGGGCCCCCGTGATTCTGTGCCCTGCCTGAGCTCCGCGACCCGCCGCTCGAAGTACACGACGTATTCACCCCAGCGCGGATGACCTTCGGCGCCCGGCTGCGGGGCCTCCAGCGAAGGCCGGTGTTTCTCCAGTTCCCGCACGTCGGATGTCAGGCGCCTGCCGGGCGCCTCCTGCTCCCACTGCACCCAGCGGGCTTCCACCGCTTCCCGCTCGAAGCCCGCCGCTTCGTGCACTCGGGCTACGACCGTGCTCGCTTCCTTCGCTGCACCGCTCCTCCCCGCCGTGGGTCCTGGCCGCTCGCGACTCCCCTCCGCCAGCAGCGCCTGCGCTTTCGCCGCACTGCCCTTCGCCTCGTACAGGACCAGCAGCCCGGCCTCGCCTGACTGGGCGGCGAACAGGGCATTTTCCCGACCCGCCTGGAGGTATCGGAAGAGGTCGCGAGCAGCGTCGACTCCAAGCTGCGATTGCAGTCGTCCCATCACACGCTTCAATCCCTCGGCGGACAGGGCCTCTGACAGGAGTCGCGTGCCCGTGCCCCTGGCATACAGCGCCACCATCAGCGCGGCGGGCGCCAGCTCCCGGGTGGCCTGTTCGTACCTTCCCTGTGCCAGGGCCTGCGCCCCCTGCCCCGTCCCGGCCGCCAGATGGAAGAAGCCCATCGGCACTCCGAACGTCAGATGGTCGAAGCTCCCCAATGCGATACTTCCCGGCGCGAAGCGCTCCGCCATCAGCGCCCTTTCCACCGCGTCGAGTGCTTCCTGATACGGGGGCGGCATGTGCCCACGCTTCGCGCTGAACTCCGTGTACAGAGGCCCGGCGAAGACGGGAATGGTGACAAGTGCGTCGCGGCCGGCTCGCCCCAGGCCTCGCAGCACATCACCGGCCTGCTCGGTCCGATCCGGGAAGTCCGACAGCTTCAGACCCCGTCGCTGCAATTCCTCTCGGACGGTGGGCATGCTTCCCAGCGTTTCACCGAGCTGCTTGTCACGGGCCAGCCGCTGGAGCACGTCGCGCAGCTCGTCGTCGAAGGCGGAGTGGACGATGAAGAGGGCGAACACCTCCGTCAGGGGGACGCCGTACTTCTCCGTCGCGGTGACAAGAAATCCCGCACGTTTGTGATTGAGGACTTTGGATGCCTCCGCGTCCAGCGGGCCAAGGGCCCCCAGCCGGACCGCATCCCAGTCCTTCAGCGACTCCACCAACCGGGGCATGTCCACCCCGTGCTGCATGGCCACGAACTCCGCGGGCGAGCCACATGCCAAGAACGGGGCGAGCACCTCCTGACTGGAGGAAAGGTGGGGCCAGCCGGGTGGCCGCTCCTGGCCTCCACACGTAAACACCTCCTCGCTGACTGTCTCGTCGGGGCTTGCTTCACCGACGATCGAGCCCTGCTCACGCTTCGGTCCACGTCGGCGACCCAGTCGCTCGGCGGCCCCTGGATCCAGGGACGAGGGCGCCGCGTCAGCGATGCCGCCTGCCGTGTGTCGCAGAACCTGCGCAGGGCGCGGCCCGGAGGCCCATGCATCAGGTCCAGGCCGGGAAGACAGCGTGACGCAGCCGGTGGTGAACAGGAGGACCATGCACAGCAGCCCCCACGCGCGCGACAGGGAGTCAGCGCACATGGTCAACCCCCATCCCAACAGCGACGAAGGCACCGGGACGAAGCGTCCCGTCCGGTGTCGGGTACAACAGCGTGCCACCCTGGCCCAGTGCGTACACCCTGCCCCCGAGGAAGCGCCAACGCCCCTCACCCGAGGCGAGGTAGCGCGTTCCCGGCTGACGCAGGCCCACCGCCAGGCCGCGCAGGGCCACTTCGACGGACCGGTGGAAGAGCTGCGCGGTCATCCGCACATCCGCATCCACGCGGCCCCAGGTGAAGACCTCGGCGGACATCGATAGACGCAGGTGCCGCTGCGCCAGCTCTCCCAGGCGCACCGCATCCCAGCCGAGGATCACCTCACCGAAGGCGGAGGACCCGTTGGGGAAGGACGCATCCGCCAGCGCCACTCCCGCTCCTCCCGCCACCCGGAAGCGTGCCAGTTCGTAGTCCGGGCCGAAGTACCCCTGTCGGAAGCCCCCGCGCTGCATGCGGACCTCCAGCCTCGCCTGCAAGTCCAGCGTCGGCGACACCGCATCCGCGCCCAGACCGGCCACCGCGCCCCATGCGCCCCCGGTTCCGAGCCGCCC
>NZ_RAWD01000334.1:0-9818 GCF_003612065.1 Corallococcus sp. CA047B | reverse complement strand
CAGCAGGAGCCGCCGACGGTGCCCATGGACGTCCCGGCCGTGCCCGCGCCCACCAACACCGTGCCCCGGGAAGGTTCCGCTCCCACCACCGCGACGCCGCCCGTGGAGCGCGTCCTGGACACGGGCAGCGCGCAGGGCACGGGCGGCAAGGCCAGCGCCCCGGTGGACGCGGGCAGCGCCCCGGCGGATGCGGGCAGCGCCCTGGCCGTGGACGCCACGTGGACGCTGGAGGCGGTGGAGAAGAAGCGCAGCGAGCCCCCCTCCGTCACGATGAGCTCGGTGCGCACCGGCACGCACGAGGGCTACGACCGCACGGTGTTCGAGTTCGCAGGACCCCGCCTGCCGGGCTACCAGGTGTCGTACGTGAAGACGCCGGTGCAGGACTGCGGCTCGGGGGACGACGTGCCGGTGCCGGGCAAGGCCGCGCTCCAGGTGCGCTTCACCCGGGCGCAGGCGCACAACGAGCAGGGCCAGGCCACGGTGGCGCAGCGCACCTTCAAGCCCGCGCTGCCGTCGGTGCTGGAGCTGGCGCGCCTGTGCGCCTTCGAGGGCGAGGTGACGTGGGTGCTGGGCACCACGCGCAAGGCGCCGTTCCGCGTGCTGGAGCTGACCCAGCCCACGCGCCTCGTGCTGGACGTCCAGCACTGAGGCGACGGGCAGGACGCCCCTAATGCCTCGGCGGTAGCGCGCGCTTCCTCGCCACGAGGTCGCGCGCGTCCCGCTCCGAGTCCGCGAAGTCCACCTCCACCATCCACCGGCCGGTGAAGTAGAGCGCCAGCATCAGCGCCTTGGCCCCCGCGAGCTGTCGCGCGCCCGTGCCGACGTAGATGTGGCCCCGGAACCACTCCTCCTTCGAGTGCGCCACCAGCAGCTCGCGCGCCTCCTTCTCGAGGAGCGAATTCGACACGTCGGAGATGAGGAACACCGGCTGCGTGGAGGCCACCTCCTGGTACACCTCCAGCACCTTCTGGCAGTCCTCCAGCTTCGAGGGCCCGTTGAACTTCATCACCAACAGGTCCGGCTCCTCGAAGTGCGCGTGATGCGCTCCGAAGTTCCACTCACGACGATTCGCCACGCGGTCCCCCCGCTTGAAGCCTTACTTCAACAGGCTTAGCCCTGATAACGATTCCAACAGGGATTTCAAGGCAAGGATTCCAATTCGAGACGCTTTCAATTCCTCTCACAGTGAAGTCGAACGGCCCTGGAGTGACATTGGACCCCTGACGTCGGGTCATCAATGACAGCCGCTCAACCAGGCCCGAGGCGCGCCCCGGCGCGATAGGCGGAAGGCGTGACGCCGAACCGGGCACCGAAGCGGCGGACGAACTCGGAGAGGTCGCCGAAGCCACAGGCGAACGCGATGTCCGCGATGCGGTCGTGGGACGTGCGCAGGCGTTCGGCGGCGAGCCCCAGGCGGCGGCCGAGGACGTAGCTGTAAGGGCTTTCCCCTATCACCTTGCGGAAGGTGCGCAGGAAGTGGTGCCGACCCATGCCCAGCCCCTCGGCCAAGGTGCCGAGTGAGAGGGGTTCGACGAGCCGGGCCTCCATCGTTCGAACGGCCTCCGCCATGCGGCGCTCATCGCGTGTGCTCACGGAGCGTGGGGTGCCCGCCTCCACCCCGCGCAGCGCCGCACCCGCCATCCGCAAGACCAGCTCCTCCGCGCTCCGCGCCCCCGGCGAGGCAGCCAGCGCCTGGACGTCCGCGATGAGCGGCGCGAGGCGCTGAAGCGGGGGCAGCCGGTGGGAGGCAAAGCCCGTTCGCGTCACGCCCGACAGGTCCCCCGCCACCTCTTCCAGCAGCGCGGGGGCCAGGTGGAAGGCGACACACCGGTCGCCCACGCCATGCTCATGGCCGCAGCAGAAGGAGGCCTTGGGCTCGCCAAGCAACAGCGAGCCGGGCGTCAGCAGCACGCGTCCGTGCTTCGAGCGGTAGGTGAAGCTCCCCTCCAGGACGGCGGAGACGGACACCCAGGCGTGCTCCTCCTCGAAGACGGGGTCCCGGGGACCGGAGCGGCAGACGACCTCGCTCACCCGCCACCCCTCGCCAGAGGCCAACAGGCGCGCCCTCACCCGGTCAACAATCCCCAAGTCGTCCGGGGCCCGGCGCTTCATGCTCCCAACCCTCTCAATTGACTGACGGGGTGGAGCATGGCGACGCAAGGAACAACTGTCACGCGTGAGGTCATCTGGCGACGCGTGATGGATGAGCTCGGTTTCGAGCAGGCGCGGGTGAAGCGGGACCAGGAGGGGGTGGAGCTCTCCGGAGTGATCCTCGTCGCGGAGCAGGGGGCACCGCTGCGGGTGGACTATTCGGTCGTCTGCGACCCCGCGTGGCGGACGCGCCGTGTAGCCGTGACGCAGTCCTGGCGCGGCGCCCGTCAGCACCTCACGCTGGAGCACGACGGCGCGGGGCGGTGGCTGCGGGACGGGCGCGCCGTGGAGGCGTTGGAGGGCTGCACGGACGTGGACCTGGGCCTGAGTCCTTCCACCAACGCGCTGCCCATCGGACGGCTCCAGCTCGCCGAGGGCGCCACCGCGGAGATCCGAGTGGCGTGGGTGCGCTTCCCTTCGCTGGACGTCACCCCCGCGCGCCAGGGGTATGCGCGCGTGGGGCCCGCGCGCTACCGCTATGAGAGCCTGGACAGTGGCTTCAACGCGATGCTCGACGTCGATGCGGATGGGCTCCCCATCGAATACGCCGGCATCTGGCGCCGCCTGGCGGAAGGCCCCGCCGCGCCGGAGCCCACGTCCGAGCGGTTCGTGAACGCATTGGTGAGCCCGGGCCCCTCCACCGAGCTGGGCGACGCGGCCGCCACCTTCGGCTGGTTGGTGGGCGGCTGGGAAGGGACGATCCAGGACCACGACCTGGAGGGCGGCGTCCGACAAAGCGAAGGCGAGTGGTGGTTCCACTGGGTGCTGGAGGGGCGGGCCCTGCAGGACGTCTTCATCGTGCCGTCGCGACGCTCGCGCGGCTCCACGCAGGTGGAGCCGGGGGCGAACCGTCGCTACGGCACGACCGTGCGCACGTTCGACCGGGCGGGCGGGACGTGGCGCATCCTCTGGGTGAGTCCCACCGGTGGAGCCATCAACCGGCTCGACGGAGGGCGCGAGGGTGACGCCCTTGTCCTCCGGGGAGAGCACCGCGGCAGGCCCATCCGCTGGAGCTTCTCCGACATCGGGCCGGACCGATTCACCTGGCGCGGCGAGGAACAGGACAGCGCCGGGCAGTGGAAGCTCCAGTCGCGCTTCGACATGCGGCGCATCGCCTGAGCGAGAACGGTCTACGCGCCCCACCGGAGCTGGGCGGCGGCGTGGTCCAACCGCTCAAGGAGGTCCGCATGGCGGGTCCGCGCCCTGTCCCCGCCCGCGCGCAGGGCCATCGCGAGCACCTGGGGCAGGTTGAGGGCGGCGCCCGCGCGCAGGCGCTGGTGGTATTGCGAGGCCCAGTCCTGGGGAATGCGCAGCGACCAGTTGCGCGGGTCCACGGAGCCCGGGGCGTTGTACGTGTCGGGCATGCCCAGCAGGTCCGCGAAGAACACCATCACGCTGCGCGCGCGGCTGGCGAACAGGTCCGCGAACTTCGCCTGCGCGAGCAGCCCCGGCTCCCTCGCGAGCTGACGCGCGAAGTCCTCGCGGCCCTCTGCCTCCGGATGCAGCCGCTGCGCGAGGTAGTCCGCCTGGGCGCGCAGGGCGTGCTTCCACTGCCATTCCGCGACGAGCCGCCAGAGCGACTTCGTGTCGTGGTTTCCCACCATGACCCAGTCCTCGGGGGCCACGTTCTCGCTGCGGTACACGTCCGCCGGGTTGTTCAAGTCCGCCTTCTGCGTGACGCGGAAGCGACCCAGCCCGTCGCGCGCCATCACCTGGGACAGTTCGAAGGGCAGCGTGCTCAACACCTCGCACAGCACGTCCTCGCGGGCACGGCCGCGCTCACGGGCCTTGCGCACCACGGTGTCGAAGAGCAGCGCGTAGCGCTGGACCTGTTCGGGCTTCAGCCACTTCACCCAGCCATCCGCGTGACGCGGCTGCGTGCGGTCCAGTTGCTCCGCGGCGACGATGGCGTACCGGGCCAGCTCCGGGTGGTCCTTCAGGTCTGGCGACGAGAAGAGGCGTGCGCCGCCCTGCACCGCACGCAGTGGATCCGGCAGGCCCGCGCGGTACACCCAGGGACAGACGAGGCCGTGGGGATGGTCGATGCGCAGCCCGTCGTACTCGGAGAGCATCTTGCCCAGCCGAGCCTCCATGAAGCGCAGCACCGGGCCGGGCTCCGCGCCCTCCGGGGCGACGTACTGCTCCGGGTCCAGCACCGGGTAGTTCCACGGCTGGCCCTCCGGGTTGGTGCGGCTGGGCGGCGCGCCCATGAGGTACGCCCCCAGGAACAGGCCCTGCCGCGCCCAGGTGTCCCGGGGCGAGAAGCCAATCTGGAGGTCGCCGTACAGCTTGAAGCTCCACCCCGCCGCGCGCTCGCGCAGGACACCGTGCTGTTCGTGCACGAGGAACTGGCGGAAGGCGTACTGCTCCACCGCCTCCGCTTCGAGCGTCAGCAGCTCCCGGATGCGCGCTTCCGCCTGGGCCTCTTCTCCCGGCCGGGGCGCATAGAGACGTCCGTCCAGTGAATCCGCCCAGGAGCGCCAGTCATCCGGAGTGCCCTTGCGCGCACCGAGCACGTCGAACAGCGCATCCGGTTCCAGCCAGGCCCGGTGCTCCTCCCGGAACGCCGCGAAGCGCCGCTCCAACGCGTGAATGGAGGCGGGCGCATCCGCGCGGGACCTCTCCCGCAGGAACGTCTCCCAGACCTCCTGGAGCGCCAGGGACTGTGAACGACAGGCGTGGTGATAGCGGGCGTCCGGACCACCGCCTCCGGGCACTTCCGCGACGAGTCGCGCCAGCGTGTCGGCGGACAGCAGCGCGCCCCAGGGCCCGTGCGGATCCGTGAGCGGCGCGAGCGCGATGTTCAACGTGTTGCGCGAGAACAGCGTCCCGTCATACGGCGACGGGTTGTACGCGGTGGTCTGCCCCTGGGGTCCCAACTGGATGCCGGTGAAACCCATGTCCCGGGCGAAGGCGAGGAAGCGCGCGGCCCCTTCCGAGTACGGCGAGCCCCGGCCTACGTCCTCGCCTGGCAGGCCGGGGAAGCTGGGGTCGTGAAGGCTCAGGACCCAGCGGGTGACGCCCAGTGCCTCCAGGGCTTCGGTGACGAGCGAGCGATGCGAGTCGGGCAGCGGGGACAGGAGCTCCACACTCCAGACCCTATGGTCTCAAGCGGGGAGCGCCAACCGTTCCTTTGGGAGGACGCGAGGTTCCTCCGCGCATCAGTCCTGTCGGCCCTGGGGCTGGGGCCGAGGCTCCCCGCCGCCCCCGTGCACGGGCCCCGGCGCGCCGCCCTTGAACACCTTGCGCAGCTTCCGGAACAACCACGTGCGACCGTCCGAAAGAATCTCATACACCGTGGGTATCACCAGCAGCGTCAGCAGCGTGGACGTGATGACGCCGCCAATCACCGCGCGTCCCAGCGGGGCCCGGAAGTCGCCGCCCTCGCCACTTCCCAGCGCCACCGGCACCATGCCCGCGATGAGCGCCAGCGTCGTCATCATGATGGGGCGCAAGCGGATGCGCCCCGCCTGGATGAGCGCTTCGCGCAGGGGCATCCCCTTCTCGTGCTGCCACTTGGCGAAGTCGATGAGCAGGATGGCGTTCTTCGCCACGATGCCCATCAGCAGGATGACGCCGATGAGGCTCATGATGTTCAGCGTGTCCCCGGTCACCAACAGCGCCAGCACCACGCCGATGAGTGACAGCGGCAGCGACACCAGGATGGCCAGCGGATCCAGGAACGAACCGAACTGGATGACGAGGATGAGGTACATCAACATCACCGCCACGCCCAGCGCCAGGAACACCCGGCCGAACACCTCCTGCTGATCCGCCGACTCACCGCCCGTGGACAGCTCGTAGCCCGGCGGCATCCTCACGGACTGGAGCCGCGTCTGGACGTCGCGCATCACCTCCGACAGCGACCGGCCCGCGACGTTCGCCTGCACGTTGATGACCTTCTCGCGGTTCAGGTGGTCGATCTGCGCAGGGCCAATGGTCTGCGTCACCTTCGCCACCTGCCCCAGCGGCACCACGACGGGCGCGCCGGACGGCCCCGAGCCAATCACCAGCGGAAGCTGGGCCAGGTCGGAGGGGTTCTCCCGGAACTGCGGCGCAAGGCGCACCATCACGTCGCGCGTCTCGCCAATGGGGTCCACCCAGTCACCGGAATCCAGCCCCGCGAAGGCCGGCCGCAGCGACTGCGCCACCATGCCCACCGTCACGTTGAGTTGCCCCGCGACGCCCCGGTTCAGCTCCACCTCCAGCTCCGGCTTCTCACCGCGCGTGGACAACCCCACGTCCACCGCGCCCGGCACCTGCTTCACCTCCTTCATCACCTGCTGGGCCACCTGGTTGAGTCCCTTCGAATCTGGCCCGCGCAGCTCCAGTTGGATGGACTTGATGGCCCCACCGAAGCCACTGGTGAACACCGACACCGACGCGCCACCCACCGCGCGCAGCTCGTCGCGCAGCGTCTTGCCCAGCACGTCCTGGCTCGCCTTGCGCTCATCCTTCGGCTTGAGCCGCACGTACACCAGCGCCTGGTCCACGCCCGGCGAGCGCAGCGGCAGCGGCACACCGATGGTCGTGTACGTGTACGCGACCTCCGGGTGCGCGCGCGTGAGGCGGGACACCTCCTCCACCTTGCGCCGCGTGTAGTCCAGGCTGGAGCCCGCGGGCGTCTCCACCAGCATCTCGATTTCGGCGCGGTCGCTCACCGGCACGAAGCCCGCGCCGCCGAAGAGCCCCTGCATCGCCACCGCGCCCACCAGCGAACCCACCGCCAGCAGCACCATCGCCAGCCGGTGGTCCAGCGCCCACGCGATGACGCCCTTGTAGCGGTCCGCCTGCCGGTCGAACCAGTGGTTGAAGCGCGCCAGCCCCCGCGAGATGAAGTTGCGCCGCTCGCCCTTCTCCACCTGCGGGTCGGGCCAGTACGCGCTGAGCATGGGGTCCAGCGAGAAGCTGACGAACAGCGACACCAGCACGGAGATGGCGATGGTGAGCGCGAACGGCTTGAACCACTGTCCCGCGACCCCGTACATGAACGCCACCGGGACGAACACCGCCACGATGGAGAACGTCGTGGCCGCCACCGCGAGGCCAATCTCGTTCGTCCCCTCGCGCGCCGCCGTGTAGTGGTCCTTGCCCATCTCCACGTGCCGCACGATGTTCTCGCGCACCACGATGGCGTCATCGATGAGGATGCCGATGGCCAGCGTCAGGCCCAGCAGCGACATCGTGTTGAGCGTGAAGCCAAAGGCCCAGACGCTCACGAACGAGGCCAGCACGCTCACCGGCAGCGCCAGGCCGGTGATGACCGTGGAGCGCCACGAATTGAGGAACAGGAACACCACCAGCACCGTCAGGAGCGCGCCCTCAATCAACGCCTGTTGCACGTTGAGCACCGAGTTCTCCACGCGCGTGCCCGCGTCGCGGACGATCTCCAACCGCGCGTTGGCGGGCAGCCGCTGCTGGAGCGCCTTCACGCGCTCGCGCACGCCGTCCGCGACCTCCGTGGTGCTGTGGCCCTTGGACTTGATGACCTCGATGCCGACGGCCTGCGCGCCGTTGTAGAGCGACAGCGTGCGCGGCTCCTCGGTGCCGGCGAACACGTCCGCCACCTCGCCCAGCCGCAGCGTGCGCCCGTTGCGCTCCGCGATGGGCACCTGCGCGAAGTCCTCCGGCGTCGCCAGCCGGCCCTTGAGCCGGATGGTGCGCTCCTGCAGCTCGGAGTTGAGCCGGCCCACCGGCGCGGCCAGGTTCTGCGTCTCGAGCGCCGCCACCACCTGCGCCACCGACAGGCCGGCCGCCTGCAACGCCACGGGCCGCACCTGCACCGTCATCTCCCGGTCCACGCCGCCCACCACCGTGGCCTGCGCCACGCCGGGCACGGAGCGCAGATCCCCCACCACCGTGGGGTCCGCGATGAGCGTCAGCGCGGGCACGTCCAGCGCATCCGACGTGAGCACCAGCGACACGATGGGTTGGTCCGCGGGGTCGAAGCGCGTGAGGATGGGCTCCTCCATCTCCCGCGGCAGGTCCGCGCGCTTGCTGGAGATGGCGTCCCGGATGTCCTGCGACGCCTCCTGCACGTCCTTGTCGAAGTCGAAGAAGACGGTGAAGTTCGCCAGGCTGTCCGTGGAGCTGGACGTCGTCTTCTTCCCGTCGATGCCGGAGATGCTGAAGATGGCATCCTCGATGGGCTCGACGATTTCGCGCTCCACCGTGTCCGGCGATGCGCCGGGGTACGCGATGGTGACGTTGATGACCGGCTGCTGGATGTCCGGGAACTCGTCCGTCTCCAGGTTGATGAGCGCGACGAGGCCGAACACGACGAGCGCCACCATCGCCGTGATGGTGACGGTGGGGCGCTTGATGGCGAAGTCGGAGATGAACACGGACCGCTCCTGCACTGCTTCAACGGGTGGGGTGCGCGCCTACGGGGCCTTCGCGGGGGGCTGGGTCGGCGCGCTCGCGGACGTGCCCGCGGCCGGTGCCTGCGGGGGCGCACCGGACGCATTGCCCGCGCCGCCCACGCCCTGCGCTTCCTGCGGAGCTCCGGGCTTCTGCCGGCCTTCGGGCGTGGCGGAGACCTTCACGGGCGTGCCCTCCGTCAGGTCGCGCGCGGACCCGAGCAGCACCACGTCCCCGGCCTTCAACCCCGAGCGGACCTCCACCCGCTGCGCCACGTCGTCCTTCAGGCCCAGCGTCACCGCCACCTGCTCCACCCTACCGTCGGTGATGCGCTGCACGGTGGGCGGCTCCTGGCGCGTGTCCAGCGCGTCCACCGGCACCGCGAGCGCCTGCTTCGCCTGCGACGCCACGCGCCCTTCCGCGAACAGGCCCGACAGGAGCATCTGTTCGCTGTTGGGAATGCTCACGTAGATGCGCACCTGTCCTGTCGCGGGATCCACCGCCGGGTTGATGAGCGCCACCCGTCCCTGGAAGGCGCGGTCGGCGTAGCCGTTGACGCGGAAGTCCACCTGCGTGCCCACCTTCACCTGATCCAACTGCGCCGCGGGCACGGACGCCTCCAGCCGCAGCGTGGCCGGATCCACCACGGTGAAGAGCGGCGCGCCCGGCTGGACGATGTCGCCCGAGTGCACCTGCCGCTCGCTCACCACGCCCGTGAACGGAGCGGTCACCTTCGTGCGCCCCAACTGGTCCTGCGCCAGCTTCAGACGCGCCTGCGCCTCCGCGAGCTGCCCTTCCGCCTGCGTCCTGGACAACTGGGCCCGCTCGAAGTCGCGGCGGGTGATGACGCCCTTTTGGACGAGCATCCGGTTGCGCTGCTCATCCGCCTTCGCCACCTGCAAGGCACTGCGCGCCACGCGCAGGGTGGAGCTGGCCGCCAGCACCTGCTCGCGCAGCGTGCCCTCCTCCACGCGCGCCAGGAGGTCGCCCTCCTTCACCGCCTGCCCCTGGTCCGCCTTCACTTCCAGGATGCTGCCGCCCACCTCCGCCCGCACGCTCGCCACCCGCCGCGCCTGGAGCGAGCCGGAGATGATGGGGCCGCTCTGCAGTTGCGTGGGCGACACGCGCACCACGTTCTCCGGCCCCAGGGACACCACCTGGGGTGTGGTGGGCGCCGCCGCTTCTTCCGAGCGCTGTCCACACGCGGCGCCCAGCCAGAGGACCCCCAGCAGCAGGCCCACGCGCGAAGCCCGGCGTCCCGTCGTTGAATCGGCTCGTCTCACGGCCTGCCTCCCCCGCTCCGAAGC
>NZ_RAWD01000333.1:0-9862 GCF_003612065.1 Corallococcus sp. CA047B | reverse complement strand
CATCGTGTATCCGGCGGCAGCGCTGACGCAGGGCAAGTCGCCGAAGGGAGGGCTGGCGTTCGTGCGCTTCCTCCGGACGGATGTCGCGTGGGCCGAGTTCCGGAAGCGGGGGTTCCAGGCGGTGAGGCGGGTCACGCCGGGGAGGGTGGAACCGAGGTCCGTGCCTGATGCGGGGCCGGTGCCGGACGCGGGCGTGACGCGAGCGCCGAAGGGGCAGCGTTCGCCGTGATGGAGGAGGGGCTGACCGGGCTGGTCCTGTTCACGGTGGCGGTGGCGGCGCTGTCCACGGCGCTCATCCTGGTGCCGGGCGTGGCGGCGGCGTACGCGCTGGCGCGTTGGAAGGGGCCGGGGCGGGGCGTGATGGAGACGGTGCTGGCGCTGCCGCTGGTGCTGCCTCCGACGGCGGTGGGCCTGGTGCTGCTGGAGCTGCTGGCGCGGGATTCGGTGCTGGGTCGGATGCTGGACGCGGTGGGCGTGGAGGTGGTGTTCACGCCCAAGGCGGTGGTGCTGGCGAGCGCGGTGATGGCGTTCCCGCTGCTGGTGCGCTCCGCGCGCGCGGGCTTCGAGGAAGTGGATCCAAGACTGGTGGCGGTGGCGCGCACGTTGGGGAGCACGCGCACGCAGGCCTTCTTCCGGGTGACGTTGCCGCTCGCATGGCGCGGGGTGCTCACGGGCGCGCTGCTCGCGTTCTCCCGGGCGCTGGGCGAGTTCGGCGCGACGGTGCTGGTCGCGGGCAACATCCCGGGGCGCACGCAGACGCTGTCGCTGGCCATCTTCCATCGCACGCAGATGGGCCAGGACGCGGAGGCGCTGAAGCTCGCGGGTGTGGCGGTGGTGCTCGCGTTCGGGGTCATGTACGTGACGGAGGTCGTGACGCGGCGGCGCGGCGCGCGAGGACTCGCGTGACGCTTCATGTCTCCGCGATGCGGAAGCCCACGGAAGGCACGCGCCCGTGATGAAACTGTCGCTGCGCCTCCCGCTGGCGCGCTTCACGCTGAAGGTCGAGGCACGGTTCACCTCCGCCTCCGTGGCGGTGCTGGGGCGTTCAGGTTCCGGGAAGACCTCGCTGCTGGAAGTGCTCGCGGGCCTGCGGCGTGGCGCGACGGGGCGCGTGGTGGTGGACGAGCGCGTGCTGCTGGACAGCGACAGGGGCGTGGACGTGCCTCCCGAGTCCCGACGCATGGGCTACGTGCCCCAGGACGCGCTGCTCTTCCCGCACCTCACCGCCGGACAGAACGTGCGCTTCGGGGCGCGCACCGGGCGACCGTCGCGCGTGGATGAAGCGGTGCACCTGCTGGAGCTGGAACCGCTGCTGCATCGCTACCCGGTCACGCTGTCGGGAGGAGAGAAGCAGCGCGTCGCCCTGGCCCGCGCGCTCGCCACGGACCCCGCGCTGCTGCTGCTGGATGAGCCGCTGGCCGCGCTGGACATGGCATTGAAGGAACGCGTGTTGCCCTACCTGCTGCGCGTTCGTGACGAGGCCCGCGTGCCCTTGCTCTACGTCACCCATCAACTGGGCGAAGCGCGGGTGCTGGCCCACGAAGCCCTGCTCCTGGACGGCGGCGCGGTGCGAGCCGTCGGACCAGCGGACACGGTGCTGGGAACGACGGCGCGCGGACTGCTCACCGGCGAGCCCGAGGAGAACATCCTGGAAGGCACGCTGGAGCATCCCAAGGCCGGAGGCACGCGGCTGCGCATCAACGAAGGACTGTCGCTCTGGGTGCCAGAGGCGCCAGACGTTCCCGCGGGAACCAAGGCCACCTACGCGGTGCCGGCGGAAGACATCCTCCTGTCCACGGGACCGCTGACCGGCGTCTCCGCGCGCAACGTGTTGGAAGGCACCGTGGCGAAGGTGGAGGACGCAGGCTCAGGCGAGTGTGTGACCCAGGTGGACGTGGCGGGAGTGCGCTGGGTGGTGCGCCTCACGCACGCCGCCGTGCGCGAGCTGTCCATCGCGCCGGGCCTGCGCGTGTACCTCGCGGTGAAGTCAGCTTCCTGCCGTCGGCTCGTCGGAAGGGCCTGACCGCTGACGGTTGCACTCCCAGCACGAGGAGGGGGCATGGAGCTGGAGGCTTACGCGTACGTCGGGCCCGAGGCGATTCGCCGCGCTGTGGTGTCACATCCTGTCGGCGCATCCATCCGCTCGGCGGAGGAGCTCGACCGCTGGCTGCGGAGCCACCCGGAGGCGGTTCACGAGGGAACGACCTACGTCGTGGACCTGTCGGGGTGCCTCCGGCTGGCGCCGCGTCGGTCCGAGCACGTGGCCTGCGCGGGCGGCGAGGAGGTGCTGGCGGCAGGAGAGCTTCACTTCCGGAGCACAGCGCGGGGTTGGGACGTCGCGGAGGTCTCGAACCAGTCGACCGGGTATTGCCCGGACACCTCCTGCTGGACGGCGGTGGCTCACGCCCTATCCCGCGCAGGCATCCATGGGCTTACGGGCTTCACCCACGAGATTGTCTTCCGGCGCTGTTCGCGCTGCGGTGAACTCAACCTGGTGAAGGAGCAGTGGTTCGTCTGCGCCTTCTGCGAAGCGGACCTGCCAGCCCGATGGAACGTCGCCCCGAGCCGGCGCGTGAGCGTGACCGACGCGCCGTAGCTTCCACTCAACGCTTCGTCCCCACCTTCTTCGCCCCACCGCGTCCCGCTGGCTTCGCGTGGTAGCCCTCCACGAGCATCCCCAGCGAATGGGCCAGGGACATCGCCGTCTCATTGGGCACGCGGGTGTCCTTCAGCTTGTTGCGCGCTGGGTCGAGCTGCAGGCCCGTCGCCCCGGTGAAGTCGGTCCGGGTCAGCGTGCAGCCGCGGAAGTTGCTGCCGGTGAGGTCCGCTCCGGTGAAGTCCGCGTCCGTCAGGTCCGTGTCGAAGAAGTTCGCCTCCCGGGCCACGCAGCGCACGAACGACGTCTGCCGCAGGCCCAGCCCCACGAACGAGCTGTAGGGCAGGCTGCACTCCTCGAACATCACCTCGGGGTTCGACGCCACGCCCGTCCAGTCAATGCCCATCAGCTTCGAGCCCTCGAAGCGCACGTCCCGCAGTCGGATGGCGTTGAAGTTCGCGCGCGTGAGGTTGCAGCCCCGGAAGACACACGCCTCCAGGAGGCTGTCCTTCCACCGGCCCTCCTGCAACTGGCAGTCCTGGAAGGTGCACCGGTAGAACTCCTTGCCGCTCAGGTCGACGCCCTGGAGGTCCAGCTCTCCAAACGTCTCCCGCTCGAACGAGTCCTCATCCTTGAACCGCCGCAGCAACGCGGCCACCTTGTCCTCTTCCACGGTCACGGAAAGCACGGTCCTTCCTGGCGGGGATGCCGGGTGCGCGGCACGCCTTATACCGGGCGCCCGGCGACGTCGCAGCCCGCATGAAGCCGTCCGTCACGCGGTGCCGGTGTGCAGGGTGTGCTCCAACCAGTCGAAGACGCGCTCATCGCGCAGCGCCATCGCCGCGGGCTCGCAGTGCCAACTGGCGCCCTCGTCCTCGGTGAACCGGGAGAGCGTGGAGGACCCCAACGCGGTGTGCAACTCCTCCGACTGTCCCGGCCAGAACTGCTCGTGGTCGGGCGAGGTGATCAGCACGGGGCACTCAATCTTCGCGAGCGTCTCCGCATCGAGCCGCATGGCCTCCGCCGCCTTGAACGCCTCGAACGGGGATTGCGTTCCGTAGGGAGCCATGCGCCACATCAACCCGGCCTGCTCCGAGGGCGACTGTCTCAGGCCCATCGCCAGATACCCGTCGAACGCTTCCTGCTCGTTGGCATCGAGCAGCAGCTTCAGCTCCGGGGGCAGGTGCGCGGTCCACGAATCCCCCACCCTCAACACCCCGGGGTCCGCGATCGCGGCGGCGATCCGGTGCTCGAACGCGACCGCGCGAGGCACCATGTAGCCAGCCTGGCTCACCCCCTGGAGCACGATGCGTCGCGGATCCACGTCCGGCCAGGTGAGCAGCCAGTCCACCACGGGCGTGATGACCCGCTCCCAGTCGGGCCGGAACGCCAGCTTCTGCCGGTGCAGCGCGGCGCCCTGTCCCGGACCGTCGAAGGCGAGCGCATTCCAGCCCCGCTCCAAGGCCGCCGCGCCGCCGTCCTTCCACATGGAGGTCACCGGCCCGTCGCTGCCGTTGTTCAGGATGAGCGTCGGCCGGGGGGCCGCGCTCCGGTGCGCCGGACGGAAGAAATAGCCTTCCAGTCGGGTGCCTTCATACGGGATGGCCACCCGCTCCACGGGGGGCTCGAAGCGCGTGGTGGCCTCATCCCAGCACTCGCGGTGGCGCCGCCACAGCGTGCTGAAGCGCTCGGGATCCGACGTGCCGGGCGCACAGGAGGAGGCCTCGTCGAAATAGGTGCTCGCGCGCAGATACGCGGAGCGGGCGCTGATGTGATGTCTGGCGACGGCGCTGGCGTGGGCCTGTTCCTCCAGTCGCTCCGCCAACGCGGTGAACTCCCGCACCCACGCTTCCCGGTCCCCGTCCGGAATCCTGTCGAGCGTGACGAGGACCTCTCCCACGTCCGACAGGCCCCGGTAGGAGGCTCCGAGCAGGCTCAGGCGGGCGAACTCGAACCCCTCATCCTCGAAGTAGCGCTTCATCCCCGAAGGGTGGCAATCCGCCCCGACGAAGAGGAGTGGCGATGCCTGCTCCTTCCCGCACCCTGCGCTCGGCTCCCCCCACGAACCGCCAGCTGCCCCGGGCAACATGGCCGGTTGCCTGAAGACGCACCGCGAGGACCCGGGCCCGCGACAGGGGCACCGGATCCTCCCGGCTTCAAACTACTTCGCCACCAGCACCAGCGTGCCCCGGCCACACAGGCCATAGGTCGCGTTCTCGCCGCCCATATCGTCCGCGGTGCCCGGGTTGAGCAGCACCTGGCTGGCGCCCCGGCTCTCAATCCACGAACAGGTGTCCGTCACGCGGTACCACTTCCGGCCCGTGCCCGGCCACGGCAGGGTGAACGTCACGTTGCCGGACCAGCCGTTGTAGGCGACGTAGATGGCGCCCACCGTCTCCCCGGAGAACTCCGTCGCGTCGATGCGGTAGGCCAGCGCGTGGTTGCCCGCGTCGTCGAAGTACGCCGCGTTGGGCACCGTGCCGTCCGGCTTGAACCAGCGGTGCTGCTCCATCACGTTCCCGTTGGTGTCCGAGCCGCTGTAGAAGTTGGCCGGACGCAGCGCCGGGTGCGCCTTGCGGAACGCGATGAGGCCCTGGGTGAACGCGCGGAAGTTGGACTGGTCCGTGCTCCACGAATAGTTCAGCCAGTTCTGGTTCGAATCCAGGTTGTAGACGTTGTTGTTGCAGCTCTGCGAGCGCAGGAACTCATCGCCGCCCGTCATCATGGGCACGCCCGCGCTCAGCATCATGAACGCGATGCCGTTGCGCGCGGCCTGTCGCTGGGCGGTCGCGACGCCACCCTGGTCCCAGCTGTGGTTGCTGTCCTCGCCGCCGTCGGACGGGCCGTAGGGCCACGCCTGGTTGTTGTTCTTGCTGTTGCATGAGTACAGGTCCTTCAGGGTCATGCCGTCGTGGGCCACCATGAAGTTCACCGACGCGCCCGGCTTGCGGCCGTCATCCCCATACAGGTCCGACGAGCCCGTGAAGCGCGTGGCCAACTGCCCCGGCGTCACCGCCTCCCCGCCCATCTGGTTCTGGTCCTTGCGGAAGGTGTCGCGGAAGATGCCGTTCCACTCCTTCCACTTCGCCGGGAAGTTGCCCACCTGATAGGAGTTGCCGCCAATGGCCCAGGGCTCCGCGATGAAGTCCGTGCCCGCGCCGCCCGCGTCCGGACGGGGGTCCAACAGGGTGACGATTTTATTGAGCGCCGTGCCCGCGTTGTCGCGGTCGTAGTTGAAGCCGCCGTGCTCCACGGTGTTGCCCAGCACCGACGCCAGGTCGAAGCGGAAGCCGTCCACGCCCAGCGTGTCCTTCCAGTACGACAGCGAATGGAGGATGACGTTCTGGGCCGTGGGGTTGAACGTGTTGAAGTTGCCGCCCACGCCGGTGTTGTCCCAGTTGAACTGCTTGTCCGCCGTGAGGCTGTAGTACGTGGGGTTGTCCAGGCCCCGGTACGTCATGACGTTGTACGTGCTGGAGTTACCGCTGATCCACGCGCCGCCTTCGCCCGTGTGGTTGTAGACCACGTCCACCAGCACCTTGATGCCCGCGTCGTGGAAGGCCTTCACCATGGCCTTGAACTCGCGCGTGGGGCCGCCCGCGGACTTGTCGCACGCATAGCGGCGGTCCGGCGCGAAGTAGCTGAGGTTCATGTACCCCCAGTAGTTGTCGCCCGTGGTGCTGGGGGACTGCCCGGCGGGCACGTAGTCGTTGTTGTCGTTGTCCGTCTCGTGCAGCGGCAGGAACTCCACCGCCGTGACGCCCAGCGCCGCCAGCGCCGCGGCCTTCTGGCCCGCCGTCTTGTAGGTGCCCAGGCAGTTGGCATCCAGCCCGGAGCCGGTGTCCTGCTTCGTCAGGCCGCGCAGGTGCACCTCATAGACGACGTCGTCCTTGAAGGCGCGCGTGGGCTTGGTGCCGGTGGCGGTGGCGTCCGGGGGCAGCACGATGCCCTTGGGGGCGCGCGCGCCGCTGTCCTTGTAGCGGTGCAACGGGCCGGAGGCGAACACCGTGGCGTCCTGGGAGGTGGACAGGGCGTTGACCGGGTCGTGGCTCAGCTCCAGCGCGTACGGGTCCCACAGGAGCTTGTTCGGGTTGAAGCGGTTGCCCTGGGCGTCCACGTCGGAGATGAAGCCCACCGTGTTGTTCGCCTTCGTCCAGGCCGCGTCGTAGGGCCAGTTGGGCCCCCACGCCCGGTAGCCGTAGTAGACGGGCCCGGTGATGTTGTTGGTGGCGTTCTTCAGCGTGGCGACGGAGACGGACTTGGACCAGATGTTGGTCGCGGTGTCCTTCACCATCACGTACTTCAAGACCTCCTGCGCACCCAGGGGCGTCTTGTAGATCCACACCTCGATGCGCGTGGCGCGCGAGGAGAACACGCGGAAGTCGATGTTGGCCTGCGTGGCGTCGTACTTCGCGCCCAGGGTCCAGGTGAGCAGCTCCTGCTCCTGCTGGGCCGTGTCCACGATGGCGGGCGCTTCAGCGGGAACTGCTTCGTCCGGCGTGTCCGATGCGGCGCAGGAGACCATCGCCGAAGCGAGGCCCGCGGCGAGGAGGGGCTGCCACCGCGAGAGCCAGGGGCTCCGGCGGTGACGACGAGGAGGGGTCATCATGGATGTGGCTCCAGACGCGGCAAGCGAGGGCAAGCCCGCCGGGCCCGCGACTGCCCGGGGCCATTCGGTTCAGCACCCCGGTGACGTCCAAGTCAACCGCCTGCCTCCCCGCGGATGTCGTCCGTGCGTCATCCGCCCCCACCGGCCTTGGCCCGGTGCGTCAGGGAAGGGGTACCTTGAGCTCACCGGAGATGATGCGGGCGCGGAGCGCGTCCAGCGTGCGCAGCGCCTCTTCCTTCCCCGGGAAGTCCAGCCGCACGGGGGACAGGGCAATGCCCCCTTCTTTCAGCCCCAGGGAGAGATTGCCGCCCTGGAGGCGTCCCTGACGCTGGTCGCGGATGGCCTCGTACACCACCAGGTCCACGCGCTTGATGACGGCGGAGAGCACCGCCCGGGGCGCCAGGTGTGACGGGTCTGAATCCACGCCAATGACATACACGGGCTGTCCCGCGTCGCGCGCCTCCTTCACGGCCTGGATGGCGCCCAGCCCATCCACGCCCGCGGCGGCGAAGAGGACGTCCGTGTTCTTGAGCAGCAGGTCCTGTCCCACCTGCTTGCCCAGGGCGAAGTCGGTGAAGCTGCCGGTGTAGTTGACGAGCACGGTGGCCTTTGGATTCGTCGCGGCCACGCCCGCCCGGAAGCCGGCCTCGTAGCGCTGCACGAGGGGAATCTTCATGCCGCCCACCATTCCCACCTGGCCCGTCTTCGTCACCAGTCCGGCCAGGGCTCCCGCGAGGAAGCAGCCCTCCTCCTCGCGGAAGATGACGGTGCGCACGTTGGGGAGGGTGAGCGCACGGCCCTGCGCGTCCAGGAGCGGGCTGTCCACCAGGAGGAAGGGCAGCTTCGGGTTGCGCCGGGCCACCTGCTCCACCGCGTTCTCCAGCATGAAGCCCACGCCCATCGCCAGGGACACCTGCTGGTCGGCCAGCAGTTGGAGGTTGGGCTCGTAGTCCTCGGCCACCCGGCTCTGGAGGACGACGGGGGTGATGCCCAGCGGGGCCAGCTCCGGGGCGCGTACGCCCAGGTCGGCTCCCAGCGAGGACAGGCGCTCGGGGGTGGACGCCGCCTCGTAGCCGGCCTTCTCGTACTTCACTCCCGCCGCCCAGAGCTCCAGTCCCCGCAGCGCGGAGTCGTTGAAGGCATGGTCGCCACGGCCGCCCAGTCCCAGGACGAGCCCGACGGTGGACGTGTCGCCGGAAGGCCGCGCCTCCGTGACGGGGGGCGTCGTGGAGGGCTGCTCCTTCTTGCAGCCCGGGGAGGCCGCCAGCAGGCACAGGGCGAGGCAGAGGATGTGTCGGGACGGGCTCATGTCATCGCCGTGTCTACCACGCCGCCGCCACCGCTTCCGGAACGCGACGCCGACGGTGATGGCAACGGCAATCCCACCCCTGCGACGGAGGCGTGTTCGCGGTCCGCGGTCAGGTGACGCGGGCCTGGCCGTTCTCGCTTTCACGCTGCTGCGAACGGACCCACCTGCGGGAGGCATGGAGTCCGCGCAGCACGCCCCGCAGGGAGGGTTGCTGACTGGCCAGGAGGAGCAGGTAGCTCCACACCGAGCTGCCGCGACGGTTCAGCAGGGCATGGGCGAACGGCGTCGTGCTCTGGTCGATGTAGCTGGGGACGTTCTCGAACCACTCGGAGCTGCTGCGCGCCGCGAGCTGGATGGCGACCAGGGCGGCGCGCCGCTCTTCGTCATACGCCTGGAGCGCGGTGGGCAGGTGCGCGTGTTCCCGCAGTTGCCGGGCCAGCGAGATGGCATCCTGGATGGCCAGCTTCGTCCCCGAGCCAATCGAGAAGTGGGTGGTGTGGGCCGCGTCACCCATGAGCGCGACCTTGCCGTGGTACCAGCGCTCGTTGGTGATGCGCTTGAAGTGGAGCCACGGCGCCTTGCCCAGCCCGCGCAGCTGGTTGAACAGGGAGTGGCCCACGAGCTGGCGCTTGAAGATGCCTTCCAGTTTCCGGAGGGTTTCGTCCGGCCCCATCGTGTCGAAGCCCAACGCGTCCCAGGTCGCCTGCTGGCACTCGACGATGCAGGTGCTGGTCTCGTTGTTGAAGCGGTAGGCGTGGAACCAGAGCCAGCCGGCGGAGGTCTCCTCGAAGGCGAAGGTGAAGGCGTCGAAGACCTTGTTGGTCCCCAGCCAGATGTACTTGTTCTTGCCCTCCTCCAACCGGGGCTGGAAGTGGCTGGCGTGCTTCTGGCGGAGCCGGCTGTTGACGCCATCGCAGGCGACGATGAGGTCCGCGTCCGCGAACGCGGACAGGTCCTGGACGTCGTACTGGTAGCGGATCTCCACCCCGAGCCCCTTTGCCCTCCGGGTGAGGATTTCGAGCAGGCGGTCGCGTCCCAGGCTGAAGCCATATGCGCCAATGCGGGCCGCCGTCTCGCCGCGGAGGTGCACCTCCTGGGTGTCCCAGCGGCACGCTTCCGCGTCGATCTCCCGCGCGCTCACGGGGTCATTGCGTTGGAGGTCGCGGAGCAGGTCATCCCAGAACACGACGCCCCAGCCATACGTCACGCCCGGCGCGTTGCGCTCGAGGACGGTGACGTCGTGCTGGCTGTTGGAAAGCTTGGCCAGGATGGAGAAATACAGCCCCGCAGGGCCACCGCCGACACATGCGATCTTCATGTCATTCCCCCACCCCTGTCTCTTATACCC
>NZ_RAWD01000332.1:0-9968 GCF_003612065.1 Corallococcus sp. CA047B | reverse complement strand
CCCCCTCCCCCGCCGGTGGACCCCAGCCGGCTGGTCATCCTCCTGGAGGACGACTGGATGATGGCCGTGGACAAGCCCAGCGGCATGGCCGTCCATACCGGCAGCGGCATCACCGGGGGGACCCTGGTGGACTACGTCCGGGCCTACCTGGGCCCCAAGGCCACCCGCAACGACTTCACCGCCTCCCCCGCCCACCGCCTGGACCGGGAGACCTCCGGCGTCATCCTGGTGGCCAAGCGCCGCCCGGCGATGGTGCATTTCACGGAAATCTTCACGAATGGCCACCCGAAGAAGCGCTACCTGACCCTGGTGAAGGGGAAGATGCCCAAGGATTCAGGGGTCATCGACCTGCCGCTCGCCGAGCACCAGCAGACGGCCGAGTCCAAGTCCCGTCGGGGAGTCAACATGCAGGCGGCGGTCACCCGGTGGAAGGTCGTGCGCCAGTCGAGCGAGGCAGCCCTCCTCTCCTGCACCATCGAGACCGGGCGCACGCATCAGATAAGAAGGCACCTGGTCGCCGTGGGTCACCCGGTGGTGGGTGACAAGAAGTATGGCGACTTCGCCCTCAACCGCGACGTGCGGGCGCGATGGGGGCTCAAACGTCTGTTCCTGCACGCCGAGCGCATCGAATTTCCGCACCCCGAAGATGGCAGGAAGGTCGTCGTGGAGACTCCGCTCCCGCCAGAGCTGACGGATGTGCTGAAGCGGGCGGCGCTCCTCTAAGCCTTGAGCCCAGGACTCGACAGAACACGCATGGCCGATCCGAAGACTGACCGCAGCCGCTCCAAGCTGGTGCTCGACGGCGTTCCGCCCAAGCGCAACATCCTCGTGCGCCTCCTGAAGCTCACCGCCGTGCTGGGCCTGATGGGCGCCACCGCGGCGGTGCTGGCCGTGGTGGGCGCCTACTACATCTTCTCCGACGGGCTGCCCGCCATCCCGAAGGTGGACGAGTACTGGCCGCCCATCGTCACGGAGGTCTACACCGACGACGCCGTGCTCGCGGGCGAGTTCTACAACGAGCGGCGCAAGGTGGTGCCCTACGAGCGCATCCCCAAGCGGCTCGTGCAGGCGTTCATCGCCAGCGAGGACTCCAGCTTCTTCGACCACTTCGGTGTGGACGTGCTGGGCACCACGCGCGCCGTCACCAAGACGGTGCTGACGAAGCTGGGCCTGCGCGGCGGCGGCGTGCAGGGCGGCTCCACGCTCACGCAGCAGACCGCGAAGGCCGTCCTCATCTCCGCGGAGGGCTACAAGGAGGCCACCGCGAAGACGCCCAAGCGCAAGATTCGCGAGGCCATCCTCGCCTTCCGGCTGGAGCAGGCGCTGACGAAGGAAGAGATTCTGTACCTCTACCTGAACAACGTCTTCCTCGGGCACCACAGCTACGGCGTGCAGAGCGCGGCGGAGAACTACTACCGCAAGGACGTGCGCGACCTGACGCTGGGGGAGATGACCCTCATCGCGGGCCTGCCCCAGGCGCCCAGCCGCTACTCGCCCTTCCTCCGCCCGGAGTCCGCCAAGCGCCGCCGCAGCTACGTGCTGGGGCGCATGCTGACCGAAGGGATGATCTCCCAGGAGGAGCACGACACGGCGAACAACGAGCCCGTGAAGGTGTACCCGGTGGAGGACGTCTTCCACGAGTTCGCCCCGTACTTCGTGGAGCAGGTGCGCAAGGACGTGGTGGACCGCTACGGCAACCCCGTGCTCCTCAAGGACGGCCTGAAGATCTTCACCACCATGGACAGCGAGCGCCAGCGCGCGGCGCAGGACTCCGTGCTGGACGGCCTGATGTCCGTGGACAAGCGCCAGGGCTGGCGCGGGCCGGTGCAGCAGCTGACCACCGACGCAGAGCGCCGCGCCTTCATCGAGAAGTCCAAGAAGGCGATGGGCAAGGAGGAACTGGTCGACAACCGGCTCTACGTGGGTGTCGTCACCCATATCGACGATGACGGCAGGGGCGCGGACGTGCAGGTGGGACCGCACGCGGGCCGGCTGCCGCTGCTCGGCATGCGCTGGGCGCGCAAGGTGAACCCGGAGGGCTACTACCCGGCGATGATGATCACCTCCGTCAAGAAGGCCGTGGCGGTGGGCGACGTCATCGTGCTGCGCCACGTGACGAAGAAGGAACTGACGGACGACCGCGAGCAGTGGGACAAGAAGCTGGCGGAGGCCATCCCGGAGGAGGGCGTGAAGCTCTTCCGGCTGGAGCAGACGCCGGAGGCGCAGAGCGCGCTGGTCTCCATTGATCCGCACCGCCAGTACCTGACGGCGATGGTGGGCGGCTACGACTTCGACGACAACGAGTTCAACCGCGCGTTCCAGGCGTGCCGCCAGCCGGGCAGCTCCTTCAAGCCGTTCGTGTACTCGGCGGCGCTGGAGCAGCTGAACTGGACGGAGGCCACCATCATCGTGGACTCGCCCATCGTGGAGCACGACCCGGACAACAAGGTGTCGTGGAAGCCGGCCAACTACAGCGAGGAGTTCGTGGGTGACGTGCTGCTGCGCACGGCGCTGGTGAACTCCATGAACATCCCCGCGGTGAAGACCTTCGGCGCGGTGGGCGTGCACAACATGGCGGACTGGGCGAAGAAGCTGGGCCTCACCACGCCCATGAACATGGACTTCTCCGCCGCGCTGGGCTCCTCGTGCGTGTACCCGCTGGACCTGGCGAACGCGTACGCGACCTTCAACCGCTACGGCCGCAAGAAGCCCACGTACTTCATCCGCAAGGTGGAGGACCGCTTCGGCCGCACGCTGGAGGACCACACCGCCTTCGACGACGCGTGGGCGCCGCTGCAGGACCGCGTGGCCGCCGGCTACGCGCGCCTCTTCGAGCCGGGCGAGCAGGTGATGAGCTCGGAGACGGGCTTCATCCTCACGCACCTCTTGCGCGGCGTGGTGCTCCAGGGCACCGGTGGCCCCGCGCAGAAGCTGGGCAAGCCGGCGGCGGGCAAGACGGGCACCACCAACGACTCCTTCGACGCGTGGTTCTCCGCGTACACCAAGGACCTCGTGACGGTGGCGTGGGTGGGCTACGACCTGAACCCGCACCCGCTGGGCCGCTACGAGACGGGCGGCCGCGCGGCGCTCCCCATCTGGCTCAACTACATGAAGCGCGCGCTGGAGGGCCGGCCGCAGCCGGAGTTCTACCCCTGGCAGTCCATGGAACTGGCCCGGCTCTACATCGACAAGAAGACGGGCAAGGTGTCCCACCCGGGCGCCAAGGGCGCGGAGCTGATGTTCTTCAAGAAGGGCACCGAGCCGAAGGAGGCCGTGCCCGACAAGAACCAGGTCGGCGTGGATCAATTCATGATGGGCGCGCAGTAACCCGCGCGCCGCATCACCGGTAGCAACCCGTCAGGCGCCTTCGCGGAACACGCGCGAGGGCGCCTGATGTGCTTCCAGCGCTTCCTGGAGCGCGGCCTTGTCCGGCCCGGCCTCCAGCACCGAGCGCGCGGCGGTGGGCAGCACCTGCCGCTCGCGGCGGTAGAAGAGCTTCGGCAAATCCGCGAAGCCCGCGCCCTGCGAACCGATGCCCGGCGTGAGCAGGAGCGCGTCACCCAGGCGCTCCACCACGTCGCGGTCCGCGGGCGGCAGCGTGGCGCCCATCACCGCGCCCGCGGGCAGCACGCCGGGGCCCGCCTTCGCGTTGAGCTCCCGCAGGCCATCCGCCAGGGACTGGGCCACGGTGCGGCCGTCGGTGCCGGTGGCGTTCTGCACGGGCACGCCCTCCGGGTTGGACGAGCGCACGACGATGAAGGCGCAGGCGCCGTGGGCCCTCGCGCGCTCCACCGTCTTCGCGAGCGCGCCCAGGCCCAGGTACGCGGTGAAGGTGGCGGCGTCCACGTCGTACGCGCTGCCCCTGCCGAAGAGCGACTCCGCGTAGGCGTCCATGGTGGAGCCGATGTCGCCGCGCTTCACGTCCAGCAGCGTGAGGGTGCCGGCGGCGCGGAAGCGCTGGAGCACGCGCTGGAGCACGACGAGCCCTTCGGGGCCGTGGCGCTCGAAGAAGGCGCTCTGCGGCTTCACCACCGCGAGCCGCTCTCCGGCCGCGTCGGCCAGGCGGTCGCAGAAGTCGGACAGGCCCTGCGCGGTGTCCGGCAGGTTCCAGCGGGCGAGCACTTCGCGCGACGGGTCCAGGCCCAGGCAGAAGGGGGAGCGCGCGTCGGCGAGCCGGGCGAAGCGCTGGGCGAAGGACTCGGGCGTCGTCGTCACGGAGGGCTCCTTCACTTCAGCCGGCGCGCGGTGGCGTCGAACAGCGGGTTGGGCATCGCCTTGAGCACGCGCATGGAGGCGGACACCTGCCAGGGGAAGCTCACCTCCGACTGGCCCGCGAAGATGGCGCGGCCCATCAGCTCCACCGCGTCCTCGGTCTCCATGAGGAAGGGCATGGGGAAGCGGTTCTTCGCCGTCAGCTCGCTCTTCACGAAGCCCGGGAAGACGCAGGTGACGCCGACGCCGGTGCCCTTCAGGTCCACGCGCAGGCTCTCCATGAAGGTGGCGAGGAAGGCCTTGGACGCCGAGTAGGCCGCGTGGCCTGACAGCCCCCGGTGCCCCGCGAGGCTGGAGATGCCCACCACGTGGCCCCGGCGGCGCTCCACCATCTGGGGCAGCACCGCGCACAGCGTGGCGGCGGCGCCGGTGACGTTGGTGTCGATGATGGCGCGCGCCCTGTCCCAGTCCATGCGCTTGCCGTGCGTGGGGCCGCCCACGCCCGCGTTGGCGACGACCAGGTCCAGTCCGCCACACTCCGCGTCGATGGCGCGGATGCGCTCCTGGGCGGCCTCCGCGTGGGTGACGTCCATGACGACGGGCTCCACGGTGGCGCCCGCGGCCTGGGCCTCCGCCGCCAGGGCCTGCAGTTGGGACAGCCGTCGCCCGGTCGCGAACACGCGCAGGCCGTGCTTCGCCAGCCACAGCGCCAGTCCACGTCCCAGCCCGCTCGAGGCGCCTGTCACCAGCGCCGTCCGGTAGGTCATCTCCGCCATGCCGTCCTCCAGAGGGTGTCGCAGCGCCCGTCTTGTCGCACGGTTGCGCGTCCAAGGGCACGCAAAACCCCTGCCCCCGACCGCGGGACGAGGCGAAGTCCCCGGCCGGTGGACACCTTCCTGGGCGGAAGTGAGAGGCCCATGTCCTGGTGGAACAGCATCCTCGTGGTGGACGACGACCTGGACCTGCTGCGGGCCTACAAGGAAGCCCTGGAGCTGGACGGGCACACGGTGGTGCTGGCGCGCGACGGGGACGAAGCAATGCGCCTGCTCAACCAGGGCCTGCGCCCGGCCCTCATCCTGCTGGACCTGCGGATGCCACGCATGGACGCCTGGGAGTTCCGCGCACGGCAGCGGGCGGACCCGGCGCTCGCCTCCATCCCCGTCATCGTCCTGTACGCGTTGTGCGCGGGGCGGGACGCCATGAGCGCCCTGGGGGTGGAGGGCTTCCTGGAGAAGCCCGTGGACCTGGACGTGCTCCTGCGCGCCGTGGCGCCCTACCTGACGCACGGCGGGTGGGACGTCCATCCGCAGTAGCTGTCAGCGGAAGGGTGGCGCCTGCTGTCCAGCGAACCACTGCTTCGCGTTCACCAGGTGCAGGCCGTTGTCGCCGGGCCTCAATTCGATGCCGCCGGTCACCGGTCCCAGCGTCGTCAGCAGGGCGCCCGTGATGTTGCCCTGCACGAGGTCCAGGTGGCCCTCCAGGGAGAAGCTGTCGCCCTTCGCCTTCAGCTCGCGCACCTGGAGACCGCGCTCGTCGATCTGCACCTGCCCCGTCACCTCCACCTTCGGGATGTTGAGCAGGGACGTGAGGAAGGCGGGCAGGCGCTTCGACGAGGTGATGAGCGCGACCAGCGGCTGCGTGTCGGTGAGCTGGCTTGAGAAGCGCGCGGACAGCACCGTGGGCGACAGCGTCAGGCTGGCGCGCGGCAGGCTGAACGTGCCGCTCCAGGCGCGGATGGGCACGGGGCCGTTCGAGGAGACATTGCTCAGCCGCAGCGTCGTGCCGGCGAGGCCCAGCTCCTTCATGTCCCACGACAGGTGCCGCGCATCCACCTCCACCTCCGCGCGCAGCAGGACCTTGTGCTTGCCCATGCTTCCGGACACGAGGTCGGTGTCCATGCGCAGCTCCAGCGCCTTGCGCGCCTTCGCCCTCTTGGAGCGTTCCTCGCTGCGCACCGTCACGTGCCCGGAGTCGATTTCAAGCGTCTGCTCCAGCCACGGGTTGAGCAGCCGCAGGTCCAACGGCCGGCTCTTCGCCACGTTCAGCTCCGGCTCCAGGTCGAAGCCCGGCTGCCCTTCGCGCCGCCGGGCGAGGACGGTGAGGGCCACCTCCGGCACCTCCACCCCGTTGCCCTTGGGCCCGGAGACCTTCACGGGCGCGAAGGCGATGTGCAGCTGTCCCGCGGGCTGTCCCGGGCGCTCCTCGTCCATGGACGCCTTGAGGCTCCAGGGGGCGCGCGCGCGCATGGGGCCCGCGCGCAGATCCAGCTCCGCGCCGCGGGCCTCCAGCCGGCTGCCCGGCTCCAGCGTGTTGCGCTGCATGCGCACGTCCAGGTCCAGCCGCCCGCTCCCGCCGCGCAAGGACACCGGGGCGCTTGGGCCCAGCAGGTCGTTCACCCAGTCCAGCGGCAACAGGTCCACCTTCACCTGGGCCTGCCCGCCAATGGCCTGGGAGAGGTCATAGCCCTGCTCACCCTGGAACGGCGCGTCCAGGCGGGCACTGGCGGACAGCGCCTCCAGGCGCGCGACCCGCTTGCCATCCACCTCCATGAAGCCCTCCGCCACGCGCACCGACGGCAGGTCCACCTGGAGGCGCTCACGGGACTGGAGGTTGAGGGCTCCATTCACGTCCAGCGCGCCGACGAAGCGCACGCGGCTGAAGTCCAGCTCGCGCACCCCGTGCAGCGTCACGTCCTCCAGGTTGATGACCCAGGGGCGCGCGTTCGGATCCGACGGTCCTTCTTCGGGCGCGGGTGAGGGCTCCAGGTGGAAGGTCGCCCCGTGCCCGTCGATGCCGTGCACGTCCACGCGCTTGCGCAAGAGGCCCGTCAGCGACATCCCGGCCGTCAGGGCATCCACCTCCACCTTCCACCAGCGTTCGGTGTCCTGGTTGGTGAGGGTGAAGCCCTTGAGGTGCAGCCGGCCCACGGGCCACAGCCACCAGGCGCGCTGCCACGACAGCTGCGTGCGGTCCGTCCCCCGGCGCATGATGGCCTGGACGACGCCGACGTTGAGCGCCACGTTGATCAGCACCTCCAGCACGACGACGCCCAGGAGGATCCACAGGGGGATGCGCCACCACCGCTTGTTCCTGCGAGGGGCTGCGTCCGGGGCATCCAGGGGCGAGGAGACGGTCATGGAGAGGCCGGGGAGCGTATCGCGGATGTCTGGGGCCGGATGGATTGGTAGAACGCCAGGGCATGGACGCGAACATCCAGAGTCACTTCGTCAACCTTCGCAGCGAGGACGCTGACTCCCGCTATGCCTCCTACCGGCACCTCATGGCCGTGACCGATGCGCCCGTGGACAAAGCCTTGCAGGCTGCCGTGGTGGACCGTCTGTCCCAGCGCTTCCGGGAGTGCTCCACGGAGAAGAACGGGACGCTGGTCCGTTACGACATCCTGGAGGTCTTCCGGAAGACCTACGACGTCGTGAAGGAAGACGCGCTCAAGCAGCTCGCGCTGTCGCTCATCGAGACCGAAGAAGATCCGAAGTACCGCAAGAAGTACGCGGGGCTGTGGAAGGACCTCGTGGCGAAGAAGCGCGCCGCGAAGGCTTGAGTCGCACTCCGCGTGACTCGATGACGTGAGGCGTTCTAGGGTCCCGCGCCCTGGAGGAAGTGATGCCCACGATGTCCGACGATGTTCCCGCCGCGCCGAAGAAGTCCGTACTGCCTGGGGTTGCCCTGGGTTTCGCCATCGCCAGCCTGTGTCTGGGTTGTTTCTGGCCGGTGGCCGTCGTGCTGTCCATTGTCGCGTTGGTGAAGGCAGGCAAGCCGGGGCAGTCCGGCAAGGGGCTCGCCATCGCGGCCCTCATCGTGTCGGTGGCCGCCTTCTTCTTCATCGGCATCCAGGCCGCCATCGCCATTCCCAACTTCATCCGGTTCCAGGCGCGCTCGAAGCAGGCGGAGTGCAAGGTGAACCTCAAGTCCATCTACCTCTCCGCGCAGGCGCGGCTCGCGGAAGAGCAGCCCCTGGGGTCCCTCACGGAGCTGGGCTTCGCGCCGGAGCCTGGCAACCGCTATGCCTACGTGCTGCGCCTGCCGGACTCCTTCATCCCGGTGAGCGAGCGCTTCACCGCGATCGACCCGACCGGAATCCAGACGGCTTTGGAGAACGCCGGCGTGGAGCCGGGCGTGCAGGGCGAATGCCCCGAATGCACCCTGACGGCCGTGTGCGTGGGCAATGTGGACAACGACGACACGCTGGATGTGTGGAGCATCTCCACCGCGGAGCGCACCGACGCGAAGGGCAAGGCCATTGCTCCCGGAGAGGTGTTCAACCACGTGAATGACGTCCAGGAGTAGGGCCACCCCGGGCGATTGACGCAGGCAGTGCGGAAGGCCTCGCGGCGAAGCAGCGCGCCGCGAGGCCTTTGCTTTTTCGAGGGGCTCATTCCGGCCGCTCTTTCCGCGGGGTCAGTGGACGGCGGGCTGCTCCTCGCTCGCGGCCGTCTCCTCCTCGGGTGGGGCCGCTGGCAGGGCGGGAACTGCTCGAAGGTCTTCAGGAACTGGCCGAGGAAGGGCATGAGGTTGTAGCCGTCGAAGACACCACGCGGGTGTCTTCGGTGATGCCCAGCGCATCCAGCGTGTCGAGCTGCGTGCCGTCCGGGTTGGCTCAGCAATGCAACACACCGCGCGGGCCTTGGGGTCGTCCACGTTCTCCGGCTCCTCCTCCGCGTTGAGGTGGTAGAGATTGCCGAAGAACTCATCGAAGCCGTGCACCGTGGGCAGGTACTCGTCGCGGTCGCCCAGGTGTTCTTGCCGAACTGGCCCGTGACATGGCCCAGCGGTTTGAGCAGGTCCGCGATGGTCGGATCCTCGGGCTGGAGGCCCAGCTTCGCGCCGGGCAGCCCCACCTTGGTGAGGCCCGTGCGGTACCCCATGGCTCCCTGGTGGTCGCAACTGGGATTGAACCAGCCGATGTCGTCTCCGAAGATGACCAGGATGTTCGGTTGCTTCCTCGCCTGTTTCTTCGCCATGGCTTCTCCTCCGCACGCGTCGTGGGTATCTGGATTCCAGAACGTCCCAAAGGTGCAGTGCCCTGCTGGCAAGGAGGAGGTGCAGGGGAACGGGAGGTCGTGACGGCTGCTTTCGCACGCGGCCTTGTCGCGGCCCTGGCGCTCGGTCCACTCGGCGGCCCTGTGTTGTCTCCGAGCCAACGCGTTCCCACCCTCCTGTGGAACGCTCTTCATCCGCCGAAGCCGGACCGACGGGAAGGATGGGTGGGTGATGCAGGGCAGACGGCTCATGGGTCCTGTGGAGGCGCTTCGCAACCTGTCGCTGTCGCTGGCGCGCCTCGCCGCGAGCGAGGCCGCGAGCGGCGCGGTGCACGGCTCAGCGGACGGGCTGCGCAAGGAGCTGCCGGAGTTCGACGGGCAGCTGCGTGCGCTCCTCGATGATGCGCTCACGGTGCTGGGGCGGCTGGCGCATGAGGCCGCCGAGCGCGAGCGCGTGGCGCCGACGGTCGCGGCCCATTCCCTGGCGGGGGCGGCCATGGCGGGGGCGCTGGAGGCGCTGTCGCGGGAGTGGAACGAGGGCGGCCTGCCCCTCCACGCCTTCGTGGTGCGTCTCAACCACCTCTTCGACGAGGCGTTGCTGTTCGCCCACTCCCGCACCGATGAGATCCGCAAGCCGGGGGAGCGCGCCCAGGCCATGGCGCGGGGCGTGGTGAAGGCGGCCACGGAGCAGCTTCACGAGTCCGTGCCGCTCCTCCTGGAGGATGCGCGCGCGCTGGCCCCGCTGGGGGAGGAGGTGGC
>NZ_RAWD01000331.1:0-9975 GCF_003612065.1 Corallococcus sp. CA047B | reverse complement strand
ACGGTGTACTGCACCGGGCGCAGCGTGCGCGGCAGGCCCGCCAGCGGGGATGCGCGGCCGGAGACGATTGAAGAGACGGCGGAGCTCGTCACGGCTCGGGGTGGGAAGGGCATCGCGGTGCGGGTGGACCACTCGGTGGAGGCGGAGGTGGAGGCGCTGTGCCAGCGGATCCGCACGGAGGCGGGACAGCTGGACGTGCTCGTCAACGACATCTGGGGCGGAGAGTCGCTGCACGAGCTGGGGCTGCCGTTCTGGAAGCAGTCGGCGCAGAACGCCCGGCTCATGTTCGAGCGCGCCATCGTCACGCACGTCATCACCAGCCGTCACGCGGTGCCGCTGATGTTGGAGCGGGACCGGGGGCTCATCGTGGAGGTGACGGATGGGGACCACTTCGGCTACCGGGGCGGGGTGGCTTACGACGTGACGAAGATGGCCGTCATCCGACTGGCCTTCGCCATGTCGCGCGACCTGCGCCGCACGAACATCACCGCGCTCGCCGTGACGCCGGGCTTCCTGCGCTCGGAGGAGATGCTGGACGGCTTTGGGGTGACGGAGGCGAACTGGCGCGACGGGACGAAGGTGAACGCGGACTTCATCGCGTCGGAGACCCCCTGCTACGTGGGCCGGGCGGTGGCGGCGCTCGCGGCGGACCCCGCCGTGCATCAGCGGGCGGGGCGCGTCGTCGCCTCGTGGACACTGGCGCGCGAGTACGGTTTCACCGACCTGGATGGTTCCCAGCCGCACTGGGCCGACTACTTCGAGAAGGCCTACGGGACGCGGTATCCGGTCGCGGACGAGGCGGCCTATGCGTCGTGGTTCGGAGGGCCCATCGAGACCGCGCTCCCGGACTGGCCGACCTACTGAGGGCAGGCGGGTGCCCCGGGGGGAACAGGGCCATCCCCCAGGCCCGGGCAACGCGCTATGGTCCGACGTGAGAGGTCGCGCACATGGCCAAGGGGCAGAGCAGGAACCGCGAGCCGGAGCCCGTCGACGAGACCCGCGTCGCGCCGCTCGATGATCTGGACGAGACGGAGGAGGTCCGCACCGAGCAGACCCAGGTGCCACCTCCTGCGCCCCGGGCTTCAGATGCTGGCGCGCCTGCGGCGGGGAGCACCGCTCGCAAGTCGTGGGGCAACCAGACCCGTGTCGCGCCCACCACGGGCGCGGACATCCGCGCGTCCGAACTCGCCGGGTACGAGACCCGGATGACGCCGCCTCCAGTTCCCGACGAGGACCTGGTGCTGGAGACCCGGGTGTCGGAGCCCCTCTCGCCTCCGCCCCGTGCCCGGGGTGGGGAAGGGCGGGATGCGCCGCGAGGCGGTCGCGGCGGTCGTGGTGGCGCCGACTCCGCGCGCGGCTCCGAGTCCGCGCGTGGTGGCGCTGAGTCCGGGCGCGGCTCCGAGTCCGCTCGCGGCGGTGCCGAGTCCGCGCGCGCCGGATCTCGGGAGGAAGGCTTCGGCCTGCCGGAGATCATCCGCGCGGGCCGGGGCGCGGAGCTGGACGGCGCGCCCGAACTCCCCCGCATCGCGGAGCCTCCCCGCCTGGGCCGGAGCCCCGACGCTCGCGGCGGCGACGAAGGCCGTGGTGCACGCGGAGGGCGGCAGGAGGAATTGATCCTCGCACCGCTGCCGTCCGCGCAGGCCGCCAGCCGGGCCGGTGAGCCGGAGACGGCCGAACTTCGCACCATGTTCGCCACCCACTCCGCCCTGCTCGCGGAGCGCCTCAAGTCCGAACTCCAGCACAAGATCTACGGCCGCACCCCGCACCGCATCCTGCGCGTGGACGAACCCGAAGGCCCCAGCACCGCGGGTGGCAAGCAGGCCCGGCAGGCCATCTCGCTGGTGGACCGCAAGGGGAGCGCGCCCGCGCTCGTCGCGGGCTGGGTGGACGTGGCCAAGGGACAGGCCTCGCTGCGCAACCACGAGGCCGTGGCGAAGCGCTACGAGTTCCAGCACGGCAGCCCCCTGGAGCTGCTCCCCGAGGAATACGACAAGTTCCTCACCGACGTGGAAGAGGTGCTGCGCACGTCGGCCATCCAGGTCCGCCTCCTCGTGCCGGATGAATCCGCGCCCACGCGGGCCATGGTGGGCCAGCCGGTGCCGCGCGCCGCCTCCGTCCCCGTGCGCTGGGTGGTGCTGCTCGTCACCGTCGCCTTTCTGTTGGGGCTCGCTGGCGGCGCGCTCCACGGCCCGGGCTGAGCCCCACCGGGCCGGATGACGGCGCGGGCGACGGCGGCCCGCGTCACTGTCCGCTCACGGAAGGGGGCCTGCTCACCGGTACGATGGCCGCTTCGCGCCTCCCTCCCCATGGTTGTGCCTCCCGCAGGCTCGGAAAGCCGGAGGCTCCATGGCGTCGTCCCGTCACCGACCGAAGTCCCGTTGGCGCAAGCTGCTGGGCGGTTTCATCGTCGCGGTCGCGGAGTCCTTCGCCCCTGACTCCGTGCTCGCGAACGGTGCTCCGAAGCGGGATGTCCATCCGCGTCATGGCCGTATCCCCGGGCAGGGCAGCGGCTCTCGGACACTTGGAATCCAAGGAGCGGATCCGCGCCTCCAGGAGTGAAGTCGGGGTGGGGGGCCCCGTGGTACGGTGCTCGCGTCATTTTTTCGGGGTGGAGCCCACGTGTGCTCGCCCTGGAACTTCGTGAGCCCCACCATGCGCAGAATTTCATTGCTTGCCCTCGCCTGCCTCGTCGTGACCGCGTGTTCGCGCGGGGACAAGGACGCGAAGGGCGGCGTCCCGGATGCCGGCCCCGCGTCGGCTTCGTCCTCGAAGACGAACGGCATCGCCGTCGAACCCCTGCCGGAGCCTCCCGCGCTCCAGATCGACCCTTCGGAGCTCGCGGACCAGGGCCCGTTGAGCGTCGTGGCCGCGCGGCCCCAGGGCAAGGCCAACGGCAACATCCGGCCGACCATCACCTTCACCAAGCCGATGATCGCCCTGGGCACGGTGGCCCAGGAGCGCGGGCTGGCGGCGCCCGCGAAGATTGAACCCGCGCTCCAGGGCGAGTGGCGCTGGGTGGGCTCCGCGAGCGTGGAGTTCGTGCCCCAGACGGGCGTGAAGCTGGCGACGAAGTACACGGTGACGGTGCCCGCGGGCCTCAAGGCCATGGACGGCACCACGCTGGCCGCGCCCTACACCTTCGACTTCGAGACGACGCGCCCCTCGCTCCAGTCCGCGCAGCCGGAGGTGGAGTTCAAATGGGCGCAGCCGGAGCAGGTCTTCACGCTGGTGTTCAACCAGAAGGTGAAGGACCTGCTCCAGCACGCGCGCCTGGAGATGGCGACCGGCGCCCCGGTGGCGCTCACGCTGGTGAAGGAGACGGCGTTCGCGGACATCAAGGAAGAGCAGGTGGGCAGCGGCCCGGAGCGCAAGTCCCAGGACCGGCGCGTGAAGTACGAACTGAAGCCCGCGCAGAAGCTGTCCCCCGGGACGAAGTTCACCCTGGTGGTGGACTCGACGCTGACGGGCGTGGAAGGCCCGCTGCCCATGGAGGAGGCCGTGCGCTACGGCTACTCCACCTACGGCGCGCTCAAGGTGGAGTCCGCGGGCGCGTGCGTGTTCACCTGGGGCGAGGAGACGTGCTCCTACGGCCCGCTGACCCTGCACACGTCCAACGAGCTGGACGTGGCCTCGCTCAAGGGCAAGGTGACGCTGGAGCCCAAGGCGGAGATCGACTGGGACCGCGTGCAGACGCAGATGCCGTGGTCGGGCTCCGAAATGACGAGCCCCTACGTGGCGCTGCCCGGCCGCTACCGCCCCGGCACCACGTACAAGATCAAGGTCGCCGCGGGCTACAAGGACCTCTTCGGCCAGACGGGCCCCGCCTTCCAGGGCGAGGCGAAGCTGTCCGACGTGGAGCCCTCGTTCGACTCCGGCTCCGACGAGGCGCTGGTGGAGGCCTCCGGTGACGGCTCGCTGCCGCTGGTGGTGACCAATGTCCCGTCGGTGGAGGCGGAGCTGTGGTCGCTGTCGCCCGCGCAGCTCGCGCCGGTGCTGGCCTCCGGCAACGAGTGGCCGACCGCGGAGCCGCTGAAGGTGACCGTCGACACGTCGGGCGCGCGCAACCAGCAGCGCACCGTGCCGCTCGACCTGCGGCAGGCGTTCAACGGCGCGAAGACGGGCCTGTTCGTCACGCGGATGAACGCGCCGGCGCTCAAGCAGCGCTACCCGCGCCGCATCGTGGGGCAGGTGACGGACCTGGCGGTGCACGCGAAGCTGGGTGCCACCTCCGGCGTGGTGTGGGTGACGTCGCTCCAGACGGGCGCTCCGGTGCCGGGCGCGCAGCTCACCCTGTGGGACAAGGCGGGCACGGAGCACTGGACGGGCACGACGGACAAGGACGGGCTCGCGAAGGTGCCGGGCCTGTCGGGGCTCATCCCCGTCAAGCGCGAGTCGTCCTGGGAGACGCCGTGGGCCATGGTGTCCGCGCAGAAGGACATGGACATCGGCGTGACGCTGTCCACGTGGCAGGGCGGCATGTCGCCCGGCGCGTTCTCGCTGATGAGCGCGTGGGACGGCCTCACCCCGGAGAGCCTGGGCTTCGTGTTCGCCGACCGTGGCATCTACCGCCCGGGCGACGACGTGATGCTCAAGGGCGTGGCGCGCTACCGCCGGCTGGGCGTGCTCAAGTCGCCGCCCGCGGGCTCCAAGGCGCAGGTGACGGTGTCCAATTCGCGCGGGGAGAAGGTCTTCCAGGGCGCGGCGGACGTCACGAAGTACGGCACCTTCCGCGCGGACATGAAGCTGGGCGCGGACGTGCCGCTGGGCTTCTACGACGTGTCCGCGACGCTGAAGATCGCCGGTGAGACGGTGAGCTACGGCGGCACCTTCCGCGTGGAGGAGTACCGCGCGCCGCAGTTCCGCGTGGACGTGGCGGTGCCCCAGCAGAACGCGGTGGCGGGTGACGCGCTCACCGCGCGCGTGGATGCGCGCTACCTGTTCGGCGGCGCCATGGGCAACTCGCAGGTGCGCTGGAGCGTGGGCCGGGCCAGCAGCTTCTTCACGCCGCCGGGCAACGAGGCGTTCACCTTCGGCGTGAACACCTGGTGGTGGGACGACGAGCAGCCGGAGCACAGCAGCGAGACCTTCGCCACGGGCGATGGCCACACGGACGCGGCCGGGCAGCTGGCGCTGGCGCTGGGCACGGCGGAGACGCCGGGCGGCAAGACGTGGGAGTACACGCTGGAGGCGGAGGTGGAGGACGTCAACCGCCAGCGCATCGCCAACCGCAACCTCATCACCGTCCACCCCGCAGACGTCTACGCGGGCCTGCGCACGCTCTCCACGGGCTTCGCGGAGGCCGGCAAGGAAGTGGGCCTGGAGCTGGTGGCGGTGACGCCCCTGGGCCAGCGCCAGGAAGGCATCGCGCTGGACGTGAACATCAAGCGCCGCGAATGGAAGTCCATCCGCAAGAAGGGCGACGGCGGCCAGTACTTCACCGTGACGGAGCCGGTGGAGACGGACGTGTCCAAGTGCTCGGTGAAGAGCGCGGCCACGCCGCAGGCCTGCAAGTTCACCCCCGGCGAGCCCGGCCTGTACGTGCTGGAGGCGGTGGCGACGGACGTGAAGGGCCGCAAGGCGACGACGCGGGATTCGCTCTACGTCACCGGCTCCGGCTGGGTGTCGTGGCAGCGCAACGACACGGACCGCCTGGACCTGGTCGCGGACAAGCAGCTCTACGACGTGGGCGACACCGCGAAGATCCTGGTGAAGAGCCCGTATCCGGAGGCGGACGCGCTGGTGACGGTGGAGCGCGAGGGCATCCTCAGCGTGCGCCGCGTGAGGCTCAAGGGCAGCGCCACGGCGCTGGACATCCCGCTGGGCGACGGGGCCATCCCCAACGTCTTCGTGGGCGTGGTGCTGGTGCGCGGCCGCGTGCCGGACGGCAAGGGGATTGAAACCGGTGACGACCCGGGCCGCCCCGCGGTGCGCGTGGGCTACACCGAGCTGAAGGTGGAGAAGAAGCAGAAGCGCCTGTCGGTGGCGCTGACGCCGGACGCGCAGGACAAGCGTCCCCGCGACAAGGTGACCGTGAACGTCGCGGTGAAGGACGCGGCGGGCAAGGGCGCGAAGTCGGAGGTGACGCTGTGGGCCGTGGACGAGGGCGTACTGCGGCTGACGGGCTACAAGGCGCCGGATCCGGTGGAGGAGCTGTTTCCGCTGCGCGGCCTGTCGGTGCGCATCGGCGAGCCGCTCATCCACCTGGTGCTGCGCAAGCTGTACGGCGAGAAGGGCTCGCAGCCGGGCGGCTCCGGTGGTTCGGACACGTCGGGCTCCGGCTTCCGCTCCAACTTCAAGACGACGGCGGTGTTCCAGTCGGTGGAGACGGACGACCAGGGCGTGGCGAAGGTGGAATTCACGCTGCCCGACAACCTGACCACCTTCCGCATCATGGCCATCGCCGTGACGGAAGGGGACCGCTTCGGTGTGGGGGAGAGCAAGGTGCAGGTGGCCAAGCCGCTGCTGGCGCTGCCGGCGCTGCCCCGCATGGTGCGCGTGGGTGACAAGGCGGAGGCGGGCGTGGTCATCCACACCACGAACCCGGCCATCAAGGAGGCGAAGGTCACCGCGCAGCTCACGGGCGTGCGCGTGGAGGGACCGACGGAGAAGACGGTGACGCTGGTGGATGGCAAGGCCCGCGAGGTGCGCTTCACCTTCGTGGCCGAACAGCCGGGCACCGCGGTGCTGCGCTTCTCCGTGGCGGGCGGCGGGGAGACGGACGGGGTGGAGCAGAAGATCCCCGTGCAGCTCCCGGTGGGCCTGGAGGCGGTGGCGACGTACGGCGACACCACCAGCGAGCGCGTGGAAGGCCTCAAGCCGCCGGGCGGCGTGCGGCCCGGCGTGGGCGGCCTCACGGTGACGATGTCGTCCACGGTGATGGGCGGCTTCGAGGAATCGATGAACCAGCTGGTGGACTACCCCTACGGCTGCCTGGAGCAGATGTCGTCGCGGCTGGTGCCGTTCGTCGCGCTGCGCGAACTGTCGGGCAAGTTCGGGGTGGCCTGGACGGGCGGTTCGGAGGAGCAGAAGCAGGAGTTCGTGCGCGGCTTCCTCAGTGACGACGCGCTGAAGGCGCAGGGCACGCTGGATCCGGACGCGGTGGTGCTGGCGACGGTGCGCAAGATCGAAGCGCTCCAGTCGCACGACGGCGGCTTCCGGTTCTGGGCCTCCAGCGAGTGCTCCTCGCCGTACGCCTCCGCGTACGCGACGCTGGCGCTCGCCCGGGCGAAGGAGGTGGGCTACGCGGTGAACGCCAACGTGCTCACCAAGGCGAAGAAGTTCCTGGCGGACAAGGTGGCGGCGGGCGTGTGCACCCCGTGCGGTTCGGGCTGCCAGTCCCCGGGCCTGGAGACGCGGGCCTTCGCGCTCTACACGCTGGCGCGCACGGGTTCGCCCCGGCCGTCGTACTACAACGAGCTGTTCGAGAAGCGGCAGTCCCTGCCGCTCTTCGCCCAGGCGATGCTGACGGACGCCATCTTCGTGGGGAAGGGCAACCGCGCGCAGGGCCAGACGCTGCTGCAGGAGCTGTTGAACAAGGCGCAGGAGACGCCGGCGGGCGTGCACTTCCAGGAGACGGACGCGAAGACGTACGCGCCGCTCTGGTCGTCGGACACGCGCACCACGGCGCTGGTGCTCCAGACGCTGGTGGGCATCACGCCGGATCACCCCTACGTGTCGAAGATGGGCCGCTACCTGGCGTCCTCGCGCGAGGGCGACGGCCGGTTCCGCAACACCCAGGAGGCGGCCTTCTCGCTGATGGCGCTCTCGGACGTGGTGCGCCGCAAGGAGAAGGACGTGCCGGCGTTCGAGGCGGTGGTGAAGCTGGGCGGACAGGTGCTTGCGTCCGCCGACTTCCGGGGCCGCGACCTGGGCGTGAAGACGGTGCAGGTGCCGGTGGAGAAGCTGGGCCCCGCGGACAAGGCGCAGCCGCTGACCTTCGGCGTCAACGGCACGGGCAACCTCTACTACGGGGCGCTCCTGCGCTACGCGCCGGCCGCGATGCCGTTGGATCCGATGGACCGGGGCCTCATCGTCCAGCGCTGGTTCGAGCCGTACAACGGCGGGGGCCAGGCCAAGGCGGCGCGTGCGGGTGAGCTGGTGCGCGTGCGCGTGCGCGTGGCGACGCCGATGCGGCGCCACTTCGTGGTGGTGGACGTGCCGCTGCCCGCGGGCCTGGAGGCCGTGGACACGTCGCTGGCCAGCACCGCGCAGCTGCCCGGACCCGCGGGCTCCGGCGAGGAGGAGGGGCCCGGCGAGGGCTACGACTACGAGAGCGGGGAGGACCTGTCGGAGACGGACGAGCCCCGCAGCCCCTGGGCGACGCGCTTCTGGTCTCCGTTCAACCACACGGAGAAGCGGGATGACCGCGTCATCTTCTTCGCAGACGACCTGCCTCCGGGCGTGCACGTGACGAGCTTCGTGGCCCGCGCCACGACGCCGGGTGACTTCGTGCTCAAGCCGGCGAAGGCGGAGGAGATGTACGCGCCGGAGGTCTTCGGCCGCTCCGAGGGTGGGCGCTTCCCGGTGCTGATGCCGGACGAGGTCGCTTCGAAGTGATGAAGCGCCTCACGCTTCGTGGGGTGGCGCGCGCCATGGCGGTGGCCATGGCGCTCGTCGGGGTGGGGTGCATCGGCTTCATCGCGATGCCCCTGCCGGGGACGTTGCTGTCCCGCGAGGCGCTGTCCTCATTGGTGCTCACCGACCGCACGGGTCAGGCCCTGCGCGAGGTGCTCTCCCGCGAGGACGGACGCAGTGTGGGGCTCGTGGGGGGGCGCATTCCCCCGCTGGTCCGCGCGGCCTTCATCGCCGCGGAGGATCAACGGTTCACGTGGCATCCGGGCGTGGACCCGGTGGCGGTGACCCGCGCGGCGCGCGACAACGTGAAGTCGGGGCGCATCGTGTCGGGGGCGTCCACGATTGCGCAGCAGCTGGCGCGCCGGCTGGTGCCGCGCGAGCGTTCGTGGTGGGGCAAGGCGGGCGAGGCGCTGTGGGCGCTGCGGCTCACCGTGCACCTGTCCAAGGACCAGGTGCTGCTGGAGTACCTGGACCGCGTGCCGCTGGGAAACTCCACGTTCGGGGTGGAGGCGGCGGCGCGGCGCTATTTCGGGCGTCCGGCGGAGCGGCTGTCGGCGGGACAGGCGGCGCTGCTGGCGGGGATGGCCCGGTCGCCCGCGCGGAGGGATCCGTACCGCCGGCAGGACGCGGCGATGGCGGGGATGCGCGGCGTGCTGGCGCGCATGGTGGAGGAGGGCTTCCTGACGGCGGAGGAGGCGCGGCTGGCGGCGGAGACGCCGTTGGACCTGGTGCCGGTGGAGCGGGTCTTCGAGGTGCCGCACCTGACGACGGCGCTGCTCCAGCGGCTGCCGGAGCTGGGGTTGGATCATGCGACGCGCATCGAGACGACCATCGACCCGGCGCTCCAGGCCGCCGTGGAGAAGGCGATGGTGGAGGAGCTGCGGGGCCTCGCGGAGCGCAGGGTGGGGGAGGCGGCGGCCATCGTCCTGGACAACGCGACGGGCGAGGTGCTCGCGTACGTGGGCTCCTCGGACTTCCTGGACGAGGCGAAGGGCGGTCAGAACGACGGCGTGCGGTCGCTCCGGCAGCCGGGGTCCGCGCTGAAGCCGTTCGCGTACGGGCTGGCGCTGAGCAAGGGCTTCACCCCGTCCAGCGTGCTCGCGGACGTGGAGGTGCACCTGGCCACGCCGGGCGGCTCGTACGTGCCCAAGAACTACGACCGGCGCGTGCACGGCCCGGTGCGGCTGCGCGCGGCGCTGGCGTCCAGCTACAACATTCCGGCGGTGCGGCTGGCGGACGCGCTGGGGCCGGAGCAGGTGCTGCGCGTGCTGCGCGAGGCGGGCTTCCAGAGCCTCAAGGAGACCGCATCGCACTACGGCGTGGGCATCGTGCTGGGCAACGGCGACGTGACGCTGCGCGAGCTGGCGCGGGCGTACCGGGGGCTGGCGCGGGGTGGGGTGG